>NZ_JALKFW010000034.1:0-5603 GCF_023243055.1 Frankia sp. AgPm24
CCCACAAAAGAAAAAGGGCCGGCGGCAGACAAGCCGACAGCCCACACCCCACCCATCCACACCCGGAAACAGGTGTGGGGTTGTTCCGACAAACGGAACAACCCCACAACCTGTATAAAGTCCGGCGGCGTCCTACTCTCCCACACGGTCCCCCATGCAGTACCATCGGCGCTGAAGAGCTTAGCTTCCGGGTTCGGAATGAGACCGGGCGTTTCCCCTTCGCCAAAACCACCGAAACACTTCTCACCGCACACCCAACATGAAACATGCCGGCCGTACAGTCAGAACCGCACAGTGGACGCGTAGCAACTTCGAAGACAAGCCCTCGGCCTATTAGTACCGGTCAGCTCCATGCGTCACCGCACTTCCACCTCCGGCCTATCAACCCGATCATCTAGTCGGGGGCCTTACCAGGCTACCCTGTGGGAGACCTCATCTCGAAGCAGGCTTCCCGCTTAGATGCTTTCAGCGGTTATCCCTTCCGAACGTAGCCAACCAGCCATGCTCTTGGCAGAACAACTGGCACACCAGAGGTTCGTCCGTCCCGGTCCTCTCGTACTAGGGACAGCCCTTCTCAAGTCTCCTGCGCGCGCGGCGGATAGGGACCGAACTGTCTCACGACGTTCTAAACCCAGCTCGCGTACCGCTTTAATGGGCGAACAGCCCAACCCTTGGGACCTACTCCAGCCCCAGGATGCGACGAGCCGACATCGAGGTGCCAAACCTTGCCGTCGATATGGACTCTTGGGCAAGATCAGCCTGTTATCCCCGGGGTACCTTTTATCCGTTGAGCGACGGCGCTTCCACAAGCCACCGCCGGATCACTAGTCCCTGCTTTCGCACCTGCTCGACATGTCTGTCTCACAGTCAAGCTCCCTTGTGCACTTGCACTCAACACCTGATTGCCAACCAGGCTGAGGGAACCTTTGGGCGCCTCCGTTACTCTTTAGGAGGCAACCGCCCCAGTTAAACTACCCACCAGACACTGTCCCTGATCCGGATCACGGACCGAGGTTAGACATCCAGTACGACCAGAGTGGTATTTCAACAGTGACTCCACCAGGACTGGCGTCCCAGCTTCACAGTCTCCCACCTATCCTACACAAGCCGAACCGAACACCAATATCAAGCTATAGTAAAGGTCCCGGGGTCTTTCCGTCCTGCCGCGCGTAACGAGCATCTTTACTCGTAGTGCAATTTCGCCGAGTCTGTGGTTGAGACAGTGGGAAAGTCGTTACGCCATTCGTGCAGGTCGGAACTTACCCGACAAGGAATTTCGCTACCTTAGGATGGTTATAGTTACCACCGCCGTTTACTGGCGCTTAAGTTCTGAGCTTCGCCCCGAAGAGCTAACCCGTCCCCTTAACGTTCCAGCACCGGGCAGGCGTCACTCCGTATACATCGTCTTACGACTTAGCACGGAGCTATGTTTTTAGTAAACAGTCGCTTTCCCCTGGTCTCTGCGGCCACTCCCCGCTACGGAAGCAAGTCCCTACACGGAGAACGGCCCCCCTTCTCCCGAAGTTACGGGGGCATTTTGCCGAGTTCCTTAACCACAGTTCACTCGAACGCCTTGGTATTCTCTACCTGACCACCTGTGTCGGTTTAGGGTACGGGCGGTCCTGACACTCGCTAGAGGCTTTTCTCGGCAGCATGGGATCATCCACTTCGCCACAATCGGCTCGGCATCAGGTCTCAGACACATGAAACGCGGATTTGCCTACGTTCCGTCCTACACCCTTGCCCCAGGACAACCACCGCCTGGGCTGGACTACCCTCCTGCGTCACCCCATCGCTTGCCTACTACCAGACGGGACCCCACCCTCCCACACACACCCCCTAAAGGATGCCTGCGATCAGATGGTTAGCACACCCGGCCTCAGCATGGACGCATCAACACCGGTACGGGAATATCAACCCGTTATCCATCGACTACGCCTGTCGGCCTCGCCTTAGGTCCCGACTCACCCTGGGCGGATTAGCCTGCCCCAGGAACCCTTGGTCATTCGGCGGACGGGTTTCTCACCCGTCATTCGCTACTCATGCCTGCATTCTCACTCGTATGGCATCCACGACTGGGTCACCCCGCCGCTTCACGCGCCACACGACGCTCCCCTACCCACACACAAACCTGGACACCAAAAGATGCCGGGTACACTTGTGCATGCCGCAGCTTCGGCGGTGCGCTTGAGCCCCGCTACATTATCGGCGCGGAATCACTTGACCAGTGAGCTATTACGCACTCTTTCAAGGATGGCTGCTTCTAAGCCAACCTCCTGGTTGTCTGTGCGACTCCACATCCTTTTCCACTTAGCGCACGCTTAGGGGCCTTAGCTGGCGATCTGGGCTGTTTCCCTCTCGACTACGAAGCTTATCCCCCGCAGTCTCACTGCCGCACTTCACTTACCGGCATTCGGAGTTTGGCTGACTTCAGTAAGCTTGTGGGCCCCCTAGGCCATCCAGTGCTCTACCTCCGGCAAGAAACATGCGACGCTGCACCTAAATGCATTTCGGGGAGAACCAGCTATCACCGAGTTTGATTGGCCTTTCACCCCTACCCACAGCTCATCCCCCAGGTTTTCAACCCTGGTGGGTTCGGTCCTCCACACGGTCTTACCCGCGCTTCAACCTGGCCATGGGTAGATCACTCGGCTTCGGGTCTTGGACATGCGACTCAAACGCCCTATTCGGACTCGCTTTCGCTACGGCTACCCCACACGGGTTAACCTCGCCACACACCGCAAACTCGCAGGCTCATTCTTCAAAAGGCACGCGGTCACCAGACCGAAGTCCAGCTCCCACGGATTGTAGGCACACGGTTTCAGGTACTCTTTCACTCCCCTCCCGGGGTACTTTTCACCTTTCCCTCACGGTACTAGTCCGCTATCGGTCACCAGGGAGTATTTAGGCTTAGCGGGTGGTCCCGCCAGATTCACACGGAATTTCACGGGCTCCGTGCTACTTGGGAAAACGTTCAGGAGAAACAAGGTTTTCGACTACGGGGCTGTTACCCGCTATGGCGGCCCATTCACATGACCTTCGCCTAACCCAGTTTTTTCTGACTCCTCGAAAGAACGGCAGTCCTAACAGAACGCTCCCACAACCCCACAGCCGCAACGCCTGCCGGCTATCACACGACCATGGTTTAGCCTCATCCGCTTTCGCTCACCACTACTCGCGGAATCACTGTTGTTTTCTCTTCCTGCGGGTAATGAGATGTTTCACTTCCCCGCGTTCCCTCCACATGCCCTATGTGTTCAGGCAAGGGTGACAGGATTTAAAGCCCTGCCGGGTTTCCCCATTCGGAAATCCTCGGATCACAGCTCGGTTGGCAGCTCCCCGAGGCATATCGCAGCCTCCCACGTCCTTCATCGGCTCCTGGTGCCAAGGCATCCACCGTGCGCCCTTAATAACTTGGCCACAAAGATGCTCGCGTCCACTGTGCAGTTCTCAACGTACGGACAGCCCCAGCCGCACCCGTGAAGCCCACCCCCACACCGGAAGGCAGTCCTCCACCACGACCAGACCCGCAACCCCCACCAGCACACCAGCCCACCCGCACCCACCCATCACAGGCAGACACCAGCAGGCCAGCACACCAACAGAGGGATCACACCAACCACGAGGAAGCACACGACTCCCTCAGGACCCAACAGCGTGCCACGACCCTCCCCCACCAACCCAGCCCCGTTCCACCCCACCCCCACCCCCTCCGAAGAGAAGACAGACAGCAGGAGTACTAGACACCAGACCACCAGAAGACGATCATTGTCAGTGTTCCACACCCTATGAGCAACCAGACCGGCATGCACAGCCAGCCCTGGCCCTGGACCCCCCCACCCCCAACAGGATGAGAAGGCCAGACGCTCCTTAGAAAGGAGGTGATCCAGCCGCACCTTCCGGTACGGCTACCTTGTTACGACTTCGTCCCAATCGCCGGTCCCACCTTCGACGGCTCCCCCCACAAGGGTTGGGCCACCGGCTTCGGGTGTTACCGACTTTCGTGACGTGACGGGCGGTGTGTACAAGGCCCGGGAACGTATTCACCGCAGCATTGCTGATCTGCGATTACTAGCGACTCCGACTTCACGGGGTCGAGTTGCAGACCCCGATCCGAACTGAGACCGGCTTTTTGGGATTCGCTCCACCTCACGGCATCGCAGCCCTTTGTACCGGCCATTGTAGCATGTGTGCAGCCCAGGACGTAAGGGGCATGATGACTTGACGTCATCCCCACCTTCCTCCGAGTTGACCCCGGCAGTCTCCTATGAGTCCCCGACATGACTCGCTGGCAACATAGGACGAGGGTTGCGCTCGTTGCGGGACTTAACCCAACATCTCACGACACGAGCTGACGACAGCCATGCACCACCTGTGCAGGACCCTTACGGACCCCCCATCTCTGGAGGATTTCCCTGCATGTCAAACCCTGGTAAGGTTCTTCGCGTTGCATCGAATTAAGCCACATGCTCCGCCGCTTGTGCGGGCCCCCGTCAATTCCTTTGAGTTTTAGCCTTGCGGCCGTACTCCCCAGGCGGGGCGCTTAATGCGTTAGCTGCGGCACGGAGGCCGTGGAAGGTCCCCCACACCTAGCGCCCAACGTTTACGGCGTGGACTACCAGGGTATCTAATCCTGTTCGCTCCCCACGCTTTCGCTCCTTAGCGTCAGTTCCGGCCCAGAGACCCGCCTTCGCCACCGGTGTTCCTCCTGATATCTGCGCATTTCACCGCTACACCAGGAATTCCAGTCTCCCCTGCCGGACTCTAGCCTGCCCGTATCGACTGCAGGCCCGGGGTTGAGCCCCGGGTTTTCACAGCCGACGTGACAGGCCGCCTACGAGCTCTTTACGCCCAATAATTCCGGACAACGCTTGCACCCTACGTATTACCGCGGCTGCTGGCACGTAGTTGGCCGGTGCTTCTTCTGCAGGTACCGTCACTTTCGCTTCGTCCCTGCTGAAAGAGGTTTACAACCCGAAGGCCGTCATCCCTCACGCGGCGTCGCTGCGTCAGGCTTTCGCCCATTGCGCAATATTCCCCACTGCTGCCTCCCGTAGGAGTCTGGGCCGTGTCTCAGTCCCAGTGTGGCCGGTCGCCCTCTCAGGCCGGCTACCCGTCGTCGCCTTGGTAGGCCGTCACCCCACCAACAAGCTGATAGGCCGCGGGCCCATCCCGAGCCGATAAATCTTTCCACACCACCAGATGCCCGGCAGTGTCATATCCGGCATTAGCCCCGGTTTCCCGAGGTTATTCCAGAGCTCGGGGCAGGTTGCCCACGTGTTACTCACCCGTTCGCCGCTAGGAGCCGAAGCCCCTCGCTCGACTTGCATGTGTTAAGCACGCCGCCAGCGTTCGTCCTGAGCCAGGATCAAACTCTCCATCAATGCATGAAGAAACCAGGCCATCACAGCCCAGTAGACCCCGACATCACCACCACAACCCCGAAGAGCCATGACAGTGTGTCCAAAGGAATTTCCCCCACAACCCCAACCAGCCACACCCCACCACAAAGCAGGACACAACCAGCCAGAGCCATGAAAAAGGGGGCAGTACATATTGGCACTGACAATCGGCACGCTGTTGAGTTCTCAAGGAGCAGGCGC
>NZ_JALKFW010000035.1:0-5419 GCF_023243055.1 Frankia sp. AgPm24
CCCCCCGGCCCCGGGGGGGGGGGGGGCGGGGCCGTTCGAGCCGGACGCCGCCGCCCAGGAGACGATGCTCGCCGGCGCGGGGGCGCCCCCCGGGGGGCTGCCCCGCCCGTCCGCGGTCGGCGCGCCGACCGGTGCCCAGCCGGTGCGGGTCGGTGGGCTGGCCGCTGCGGGCGCCGGTGGTCCTGCGGTATCCGGGGGCGCGGGGGCCTCGGCCGGGGCGGGGTCATCGGCCGGGGCGGTGGCTGGATGGCTGAGGCTGGTTCCGACCCTGGTCTGGCTGGCCTGCGTCGGTTTCTTCCTCGGTGCCCTGCTCGCCCTGTCCTAGACGTTCGTTCTGTCCGGACGCACAGCCCCACCTGGCGGCCGGGGGCCCATGATCGGTCATGGGCCCCCGGCCGCGCGGCGCAGGGCGATGGTCGCCGGGGGCGGATCAGCAGCGGAGGGCGGGCAGACCCGCGCGGCAGCCGGGTGGGACGACCTGGCGGATCTCGATCTCGCCGTCGCCGAAGGACTGGAGCACGACCGAGTGGCGCAGGGCCTCGGCGACGGTGGGGACCTCGGTGAGCACCGAGTCCGGCGGCCTGCCCATCATCAGGTAGCCGACGTCCCGCCAGCCGTGCGGGAACTGGGCCTGGACCTGCGGGTCCAGGTCGAGTTTGTAGAACCAGACCGGAAGCGGGCGGCGGCCGGCGATGACGAGGTCGGTCCAGGCGATGTCGTCGGTGATGACCGTGCGGTGGTCGTGCACGTGGGCGAGGAACCAGCGGGTGGCGTCGCGGCTCGGGGCGCTCGCGTCGTCCGTCAGAGCGGTGTGGATCTTCGGGGCCCAGGCCCAGGTGAGCGCGATCGCGGCGGCGACCACCGTGACGGCGACGACCGCGCGGCGCAGCGCCGACAGCACCCGGGCGGCCAGTGTGCCGGCCGGACCGCCCGCGGCCAGCCACGATGCCCGCGGCCGCGGTGCCTCGAGGATGCGAGTGGGCACCGTGTCGGGTTCCGGATCACCGTACGCCGCGGCGGGGCGTCCCGTTGCCTCGTCGAAGGTGCGCTCGCTGGCCGACGAGCGTGGCGCGGGGATACCGGACGACGAGGTGACGTCGGGGTCGTCGGGATAGGGACGTAGCGGGCCGCCGGGCCGGGAACGGCGCCGTGGCAGGACGGCGTCGAGCAGGGCTGCGGCGCACAGGGCGGCGAAGGGCAGCATGGCGGTGACGTAGGGATTGGGCAGGTAACCGTCGCGGAAGACGAAGCCGAACTGCAACAGCAGCAGCACCGCGACGACTCGCAGGCGACGCAGCGCCAGCAGTGGGACGGCGGCGGCGATCCCGCCGAGCACCAGGTACGGGTCCAGGTCCAGCCAGGATCTGACCACGTTGTAGGTGTCGCTGCCACGGTCGAGGACACTGCCGCTGGACGCCCGGTCGAACAGCTGCCAGCGCACCGCCCATTCCAGCGACACGTGGCCGGGGCCCTCGAACAGCTCGTTCTTCGCCGCGGCGTAGAGCAGGTAGATGCCGCAGATCCCGATCAGACAGCCCAGGAAGTTGCGGCGCACGAACCGCCAGTTGCGGTCGTCGCGATGCTGGCGCAGCAGGATGTACAGACCGGGCAGGAACAGCAGCGTCGTCTCCTTGGACCAGAACGCGAACGCCATGAACGTTCCGGCGAGGGCGGCGGCCAGCAGACTGCGGCGCGGGGAGACGGCCGCGACGAACGCGGCGAGCAGCCACATCACCCCGATGTTGTCCAGGAACGCCATCCGCTGGTACCAGATCGCCAGCGGCGACAGGGAGAAGACCAGCACCGCGGCGGCGGAGAAGAAACGACGCAGGCCGAGAAGTCGACCGAACCGGTAGATCAGCACGCAGCTGACCAGGTGTAGCAGGAACATGAGCTCCCGGGCGGCGGTGACGGCGGTGGTCGCGCGGTGGAAGCCGTCCGTCAGTTTGGTGTAGATCGCGATCAGCAGCCATCCGCCGAACGGATGGTCGTACCAGTAGGTGTAGTGGGCGATGCGGTTCCAGTACTGCATCGAGTAGGCCTGCGCGGCGTAGGTGCCCTCGTCGTCGGTGACCCGGCCGGGCCAGCCGTCGAAGTTCACACCGTGGACGACGGTGACGACCGCCAGCAGCGCGGCGACCAGCACCAGGCTGTGCCGGTGGGCCCGCCCCCCGGCGGCGCCGCGGGCGGCGAGCCCGCGCAGCGCGGTCACGGTCCACGCGGTGACGCTCGCCGGCGGTGCCAGGACCTGCGGCGTGAGGAGCGGCTGCGCCGAAACCGGTGATGCGGGGTCCGGTGATGCGGGGTCCCGCGTCCGGTCGGGACTGGTCAGGTCGGGGCTGGTCATGAGGGGGCTCCTGCGGGGACGCGGCCGGTGCCGGCTCCGGCGCCGTGGTGGGCGCCGGAATGTGAGGTCTTCTCCCAGTCGACGCGGCCGCGCAGCAGGCGGGCGGTGGCGCGGACCGCGGCGATCGACAGGACGAGCTGGTAGAACGGGGCGCTGAGGATCAGCCGGGCGCTGTCCCACCAGCTGATGTCCAGGTCGTACGCGTCGGCGAACTCACGAAAGGCCGCCTGCTCCGAGCAGACCGTCATGACGGTGGCGCCCAGCGGCAGGCAGAAGACGATGACCAGACCCGTCGGCGCGGCGAGGAACCAGGTCAGCACCAGCGAGACGGGCAGCAGTATCCCGGCCATCGCCTGGAAGAACGGCATGGTCAGCATCTCGGCGGCCATCAGTCGCTGCCGGGTACCGGGGAGCAGGCGCCAGTCCCCCTTGAACAGGACCTGCATGAATCCCATCATCCAGCGGGTCCGTTGGATGACGAGCTTCGTCAGGCTCTCCGGCGTCTCCTCCCGGGTGGTCAGATCCGGGTGGTAGAAGACGGTGGTGCGCACCCCGGCGACCGAGGCCCGCACCCCCAGGTCGCAGTCCTCGGTGAGGCAGGTGACGTCCCAGCCGTCGAGGGCGTCGAGCACCTCCCGGCGGATGAACACGGTGTTACCGCCCAGCGGGATGAACCGCGCCCGCGCCTGGAAACGCAGCCGGGACATGAACCAGATGTAGTACTCGAGGCAGTTACGGGCCCGCCACCAGGACGTGTCGGTGTCCAACCGGCGCAGCACCGGGCGGGCACCGCCGTCGGTGGGCTGTCCACCCGGGGCGCGGACGTTCATCAGCTGCACGCCGCCCTGGAAGATACCGACGTCGGACTGGCGCAGGGCGAGGGTGTTGACGTAGGAGAGCAGCCCCTCGGCGATCAGCGACTCGGCGTCGACCACGCCGATGAGGTCACCGGTGCAGTACTGGCGGGCGTTCTCCAGGGACAGCGGCTTGCTGCGCTGGCTGCCGCGCGGGGCGATGACGCGGACGTTCGGGTGCCGCGCGGCGATGTCCTCGGCGATCTGGCGGGTTTCCCGGTCGACCTCGTCGTGCGACACCATCACCACCAGTTCCACCAGGTCCGCCGGGTAGTCCCCGGCCAGGACCTGGGTGAGCGTGCGGCCGAGGATCGGCTCGTCGCGGGCCGGGACGATCAGCGAGAAGCGGTGCCGCGGGGCGAGGGTGTCGGCCAGATCGACGTGGTCCACCCGTTCGGGGCGCTGCCAGCTGAACTGACCGCGCACGAGGGTGAGGACCGCGACCACCAGCATCGACAGTGAGACGCCGGTCCACAGCGCCAGCACCACGGCGTGGTGGTGTTCGGCCGCGCGCACGACCAGCAGCACCGCGAGGGGCGTCGCGGCCAGCCCACAGGCCAGCCGCCGACGTCCCGGTCGGGCCGCGCGCACGAGGTCACCGAGGTGGCCCAGCACCAGGATCGCGCCCGAGGCCACCAGCGCACCGCCGAGGGCCCCGGCCCACACCGGCACCGTCGACGACCCGCCGAGCCGGCCCGTTCCCAGCTCGCCGGCGGCCAGGTAGACGTACCAGCCGGCCGCCTCGCAGGCGAACTGGACGAACCGCGGCAGCCGGGCACCGCGATGATCGTCGAGGCCGACGGCCACCGCCTCCCGCGGGCCGCCACGGCCGCACGTCCGTGGCATGAGCACGGCCAGCGCCATCGGGAGGAGGTAGGCCATCTGCCGGTCCACGGCCAGCGGGCCGGCGCACAGTACGGTCAGCGCGACATGCGTCGCCACCCCGCGGCCGGCTCCGGCCAGCCGCCGCGGCGTGGGCACGCTCCCCCGGCCGCCGCGTTCCCGGGTCCCCCGGTGCGAGCGGGGTGGGGCGGGGTCAGGGACGGCGGTGGCGAGGGGAGCGGCAGCGGGGTCTTCCTGCGCGCCTTGGTTTGCGGTCAAGAGATACCTGCCTGAGAAGGACGGAACGGCCGCCGGCGGTCGGAGCTGGGGATTCGACGGGTCACAGCGAGGCGGCGAGCCGCGGGAGGTCGGCGACGTACTCGGCGACCGTCGTCGCGGCGAAATAGCGGACGCGGACGTGGTTGTCGGGGCCGATCGCGAGTACCTGGGCGGCGTGGCTGACCAGGTAGGAACCCTGACCGCCGCGGGGATCACCGTCGGCGCGGTCGGCGGTGGCCAGTGGCACGCCGACGGCCCGCTGCGCCGCGGCGAGCTGCGCCGGGGTGCCGGTGAGACCGACGAAGGCGGGGTCGAACTGGTCGAGCCAGCGGCGCAGCGCCGCGGGGGTGTCGCGGTCGGGGTCGGTCGTGACGAACACGACCGTCACCTGTCGGGCGACCCTCGCCCCCACCACCTGGCGGGCGGCGGCGAGGTCGGCCATCGTCGTCGGGCACACGTCGGGGCAGTGCGTGTAGCCGAAGAACAGCAGCGTGGGGCGTCCGGCGGTGGCCTGGGCGAAGTCGTACGGTCGCCCGCTGGTGTCGGTGAGCGCGAAGGACGGCCGGGGCTGCGCGGTCGGCGCGACGACGCCGTGCCAGTCACCGGTCCAGGTCGCGCTCGCCGTCGCCGCGGCGGCCGCCGGGAGGCCGACCGCCGCGGGACTTCGGGTTGGCGTCCCGGCGCAACCGGCGGCCAGAAGCGCGGCGGCGGCAGCGGCCAGGGCCACCGCCGGCCGTGCGGCACCCGGTCTGTCAGCGGCACCCGGTCTGTCAGCGCGCACAGAGCACCGCTCCTCGCACGGCCGCGGGCAGGGTGCCGGTGAGGCGGCGGACGTCCTCGCCGATGACACGGACGCCGTTGATGCCGTGGGCCCGCAGGAAGGCACAGTCGATGCGCTGACCGGGGGGCGGGGTGCGGGGCACGCACACCCGGCGGCCGGTGTCGGCGGCGACGTAGTTGTTGTCGCAGCCGTCGATACCGCGCGCGACCGGGGACGGACTGCCGTTGCCGCGGGGGGGCCCCCCCCCCGCGGGGGGGGCCCGGGCCGGCGGGCAGGGCCACGGCGGCCCGCCAGCGCGTCAGGCGGGCCGTGGCCGCGCTCAGACAGGCGGGGGTC
>NZ_JALKFW010000036.1:0-5396 GCF_023243055.1 Frankia sp. AgPm24
CTGGCCTGGGGTTACTGGGCTGAGGCGAGCACGATGACCGGGCATCTGACTCAGGCTGATCTGGCTCGCATGAGCCGGGCCGGGATGGGCGCGCTGGACGCCGAAGACGGCATGGCGCTGCTGGATCAGGCTCTCGGCTCCCGGCATGCGATGCTGGTTCCGATGGCGCTGGATCTGGCGGTGCTGCGCCGTCAGGACGGCCCGGTCCCCGGCTTGCTGCGAGCACTGACGGGAACCCGGCACCGCGCCGCCGCCAGCGGTGCCGCCGCGGACGCGCTGCGGTCGACGCTTGCCGGGATGGCGCCAGCGGATCGGGCCCTCCATCTGGCCGGGTTGGTGCGTGCTGAGGCGTCGGTCGTTCTAGGCGGCGCGGGTCGGGATCTGGTCCGGGTTGACCAGGCGTTCAACGACGCGGGCTTCGATTCGCTGACCTCGGTCGAGCTTCGCAATCGCCTGACCGCCTTGGCCGGGATGCCGCTGCCCGCGACGTTGGTGTTCGACTACCCGACTCCATTGGCGCTGGCCGACTACCTGCTCGCCGAGCTCCCTGGCGACGCGAGAGGACTCGACGCCACAGCGACGCCATGGGAGCTCCTGGAGCACCTGGAGACCAGGCTCCTCACCGTCCCGCCCGACGACGAAATGCGCCGCACGCTGAGCCTTCGTCTGAAGAAGACCCTGGCCAAGCTGACCGGCGAGAGCGAGAAGACGACCGGAGCGACCGACGTGACGGTGGCGACCGCGGACGAACTGTTCGACCTGCTGGACGAAGAACTGGATCTCTGATCACCGGCCCTCCTGCACGTCCACTCGGACCACCAGAAATGGAGCGAACTTCGATGGCGGAGGACGACCGGACCCTCGAATATCTCCGACGCACGACAGCGGCGCTGCGGCAGGCCCGCCTCCAGCTCAAGGAGTACGAGGACGTCCGATCGGAGCCGGTGGCGGTCGTGGGCCTGGGATTGCGGCTGCCCGGTGGTGTGGACAGTCCGGCGGCGTTGTGGGAGCTGCTGGCCTCGGGCACGGATGCGGTGGGGGAGTTCCCCACCGATCGAGGTTGGGATCTGGAGGGCTTGTTCGACCCGGATCCCGACGCTGTGGGGAAGTCGTCTGTCCGTGTCGGTGGGTTTCTGGCCGCCGCGATGGTGTTCGATGCGGGGTTCTTTGGGATCAGTCCGCGTGAGGCGTTGGCGATGGATCCGCAGCAGCGGTTGCTGTTGGAGACGTCGTGGGAGGCGCTGGAGCGTGCGGGGATCGACCCGTCCTCCCTGCGGGGCCAGCGCGTGGGCGTCTACGCCGGGCTGACCGCCAACGACTACCAGTCCGTGGCTACCGCGACTCCTGAGCTGGACGGGTACCGGACGGGCGCGACTTCGAGTGTGGCGTCGGGACGGATCTCCTACGTGCTGGGGCTTGAGGGTCCGGCGGTGAGTGTCGACACGGCGTGCTCGTCGTCGCTGGTGGCGTTGCATCTGGCGGCTCAGGCGCTGCGCGCGGGTGAGTGCTCGATGGCCCTGGCCGGAGGCGTGACCGTGATCGCGCATCCCGGCATTTTCATCGAGTTCTCCCGGCTCCGTGGCGTCGCCGCCGACGGCCGGTGCAAGGCATTCTCAGAGACCGCGGACGGTGTGGGCTGGGGCGAGGGCGCGGGGATGTTGGTCCTGGAGCGTCTGTCGGATGCGCGGCGGCTTGGGCATGAGGTCCTGGCCGTGGTCCGGGGCAGTGCGGTGAATCAGGATGGCGCCTCCAACGGGCTTACGGCTCCGAATGGTCCGTCGCAGCAGCGGGTGATTCGTCAGGCGTTGGCGAGCGCTGGGTTGTCTCCGGCTGAGGTGGATGCGGTCGAGGCTCATGGCACGGGGACGGCTTTGGGTGATCCGATCGAGGCGCAGGCGTTGCTTGCGGTGTACGGCGACCGTGGTGAGGGCGGGGAGCCGTTGTGGTTGGGGTCGGTGAAGTCGAACATCGGGCATTCTCAGGCCGCGGCCGGAGTCGCCGGGCTCGCCAAGATGATCCTGGCGATGCGGCACGGTGTCCTGCCCCGAACCCTTCATGCTGAGACGCCCTCGTCGAAGGTCGACTGGTCGGCGGGCGATGTGCGGATCCTGACCGAGGAGCGTGAGTGGCCCGCGACCGGACGTCCGCGCCGGGCCGGGATCTCCTCCTTCGGAGTCAGCGGCACCAACGCCCACATCATCCTCGAACAAGCACCGGATCCCATCACCCTGGAACAAGCATCAGGCCCGGCTGACGCGGAAGCCGCTCCTGAGACGCCGGACCTGCCTGCCGAGCCGGTCTCGGACACGTCGGGTGCGGTGCCGTTGGTGGTGTCGGCGCGGTCCCCGGAAGGTCTGCGGGCGGCGGCCGGGCAACTGGCCGACTTCCTCGAACAGCAGCCCGTATCGAGCTTGGGCGATGTGGGGCGTGCGTTGTTGACGTCCCGTTCGGTGTGGGAGTTCCGGGCCGGTGTGGTGGCCGCAGAGCGGGATGAGGCGGTGGCGAAGCTCCGTGTGGTGGCGACTGGGGACGGGGGGTCTTCCGGTGTGGCCGGCGCTGGGCGGGTGGTGTTCACGTTCGCTGGTCAGGGTGCTCAGCGGGCGGGAATGGGCCGGGATCTGTGTGCCGCGTTCCCGGTGTTCGCCGCCGCGTTCGGTGAGGTTTGCGCGGCACTGGACGCGGAGCTAGGTGGAGCGGAGCTGGGCGGGGCTGCGCGGGTTTCGGTGCGTGAGGTGGCCTTCGCTGACGCGGGTTCTGATCTGGCCGGTTTGCTGGATCAGACGGTGTACACGCAGTCGGTGTTGTTCGCGTTCGAGGTGGCGTTGTGGCGTTTGGTGGAGTCGTGGGGTGTTCGTGCGGATGCGCTGGTCGGTCATTCGATCGGTGAGTTGACTGCGGCGTTCGCGGCTGGTGTGTGGACTCTGGAGGACGCCGCACGGGTGGTGGCTGCCAGGGCCCGGTTGATGCAGGCTCTCCCTGCCGGGGGTGCGATGGCGTCGCTGGCCGCCGGTGAGGAGCAGGTCGTCCAGCTCCTTGCCGGTCACACCGGTGTGTGGGTCGCTGCGGTGAACGGGCCGCGCGCGGTCACCGTTTCAGGAGAACAGGCGGCTGTCGAAGAAGTCGTCGCGCTCGCGACGGCGGGTGGGATCCGGGCGCGGATGTTGCCGGTCAGTCATGCCTTCCACTCACCGCTGATGGATCCGATGCTGGAGGAGTTCGCTGCCGTCGCCGTCGGTGTTGACTATCGCGAACCTTCGTCGGCGGGGCGGCGGGAGTGGATGTCGCCGAAGTACTGGGTGCGGCAGGTCCGTGAACTCGTCCGCTTCGCCGATGCTCTGGCTGAGGCTGGTGCGGGGTTCCTGGTGGAGATCGGTCCGGATGGGAGTCTGACGTCTCTCGCCCGGAGCGGTGACCATCCGGTCGCGGCGGTCGCGTTGTCGCGCCGGGAACAGTCGGAGTCGGTCGCGGTGGTCGCTGGACTCGTCGAACTCTGGGCTGCTGGCGGGCCGGTCACGCAGACTGCTCTGGCCGCGCTGATTCCCGGTGCCGCCGTTCCCGGTCGGGTCGTTCCGCTGCCCACGTACCCGTTCCAGCGGGATCGTTATTGGCTCGCTCCTGCTGCTGCCGGTACCGGTCAGGTGGCCGGTGGGCATCCGCTGCTGGGTCCGGCGGTCGAGGTTCCGGGTGGGGTGATGCTGGCCGGGCGGGTGTCGCTGAACACCCATCCGTGGCTGGCCGATCACGTGATCGCCGATGCTGTGGTCGTTCCCGGCGCCGCGATGGTCGAGTTCGTCATCGCCGCTGGGGATCGGGTGGACTGTTCGGTGCTGGATGAGCTCGTCATCCACGCCCCTTTGCCGGTCCCGGCGTCCGGGGTGGTTGAGATCCAAGTCCACGTCGCGGAGACCGACGGCACGGGGCGTCGGCCGGTGATGGTGAGTTCACGTCTGGCCGGGACGCCGGAATGGCAGCGGAACGCCGAGGGCTTCCTCACTCCCATGGCCGCCTCCGTCGCCGACGGTGCCGATCTGCGGGCCTGGCCGCCGCCGGGCGCCGAGCCGGTCTCGGTCGAGGACTTCTATGAGCGGCTGGTCGATCACGGCTATGCGTATGGGCCGCTGTTCCAGGGTCTGAGCGCGGTCTGGGTGCGTGAGGAGGACTTGTTCGGCGAGGTCACCCTTCCCGAGGGCGCCGATATCGACGGATACGGAATCCACCCCGCCCTCTTGGACGCCGCCCTGCACATCTCCATGGTCGCCACGCCGGCCGGTGACACCGGCGAAGTGATGGTTCCGTTCGCGTGGAACCGTGTCATCCTCCATGCCACCGGCGCCACCGCCCTTCGGATCCGCGCGACCCTAGGCTCCGGCGGGTTGGCGATGGACCTGGCCGACACCGCGGGCGAGCCGGTCCTGACCTTGGGAGCCCTCACCTCACGGCCCATCACCGCCGCCTCCGCCACCGCCCCCTCCGTCGGCGGTGCCGAACCGATGATGCTCTCCGTCGACTGGACCTCCCTCGCCACTGGAGATGACGGCGGCGCGACCGTGCCGGGCAGCGCTGTGATCGCGGATGTGGCGGGTCTGGAGGCCTTGGCCGAGGACGTGCCGGAGTGGCTGGTCTTGGACACGGACCTGCTCGTTTCCTGTGGCCTCGACCGGCGCGTCGATGCCGCTGGCTCTGAGCCGGGTGAGTTGGTGCGGGTGCGGGTGGTGTTGGCGCGGGTGTTGGAGGTGTTGCAGGCGTTCACGTCCGGGTCGGCTTTTGGTGGGGCTCGGTTGGCGGTGGTGGTTCGGGGTGCGGGTGGTGACCCGGTCGCGGCCGCGGTGGCGGGGTTGGTGCGCTCGGCGCAGTCGGAGAATCCTGGCCGGATCCTGCTGGCTGATCTCGGTGAGCGGGATCTCGGCGGGGATGTCGTGGGGTTCGCGGGGTTGTTCGGGCGGGCCGCGGCGATGGATAAGTGGGAGATCCGGGTCCAGGGCGGACAGGCCGAGATCCCTGGGCTCACCCGAGCCGCGGATGGTCCCCTCGTGACGGGTGCCGCCGACACCGGGACTGACGGCGCCGGCCGGGTCGAGGGTCTGGCTGACGGCTGTGTGGTGGTGACCGGTGGGACCGGGATGTTGGGTGGCCTGGTGGCCCGGCATCTGGTTGCCGCCCACGGGGTCCGGAATCTGGTCCTGACCTCACGGAGGGGCCCGGCCGCCGAAGGAGTCGAGCAGTTGCGGGCGGAGCTGGAGGCCGCTGGCGCTGACGTGCGGATCGTGGCCTGTGATGTGGCTGATCGTGATCAGGTGGAGGCGTTGCTGGCCGGGGTTCCGGTGCCGCTCAGCGGGGTGATTCACACCGCCGGGGTCCTGGATGACGCGGTTCTGGGCGGGCTGACTCCGGGGCGG
>NZ_JALKFW010000037.1:0-5365 GCF_023243055.1 Frankia sp. AgPm24
CACCCTCACCTACCGTGCCGGGATGCCCGTCCTGTTCCGTCGCGGCGCGCCCGTTTTCCGGGCCCTGCGGATTGACCGCGTTCGGGGCGAGGCCGACCGCGAGCATGTCGAGGTCGTTCCAGTGCCCGGGGCCACCGGCGGAGGCCCAGGCCGCGACGCGGTCGAGGTTGTCCGACAGACACACCCCCGGGTAGTAGTCCATCGGGAGAACCGTCGCCCAGCAGGGCGCATGGTCGTTGGTGACCTGCCACAGGTTGGCCACCGAGGGGGCCCACCGCCAGGCTCGCTCGCCGGCCGGGTCACCCGACGACGGGTTGATGCTGTAGACGATCGGCCGGCCGGTGGCGTCGAGGGCGTTACGCATCCGGGTGAAGCCGGCGACGAGCCACGCCTGCGTGCTGGTACCGGCGGGACGCATGGCCGGGTAGCTGCACGCGTCGTACTTGAGGTAGCCAACGCCCCAGGCCGCGAAGGTGGCGGCGTCCTGTGCTTCGTGGCCGTAGCTGCCCGGCCGGCCCTGGCAGGTGGTGACGCCTGGTGACTCGTAGATGCCGAGCTTCAGCCGCGGTCATGCACGTAGCGGGCGAGCGCGGCGATGCCCCCGGAGAACCGGTCCGGATCCGCGACGAGAGCACCGTGCCCGTCGCGGGCCGACGTCATCCAGCCGTCGTCGATGGTCACGTAGCGGTAGCCGGCGTCGCGCATGCCGGTGCGCACCAGTGCGTCGGCCGCCGCCCGGATGTCGGCTGCGCTCACGGCGGCGCCGCGCAGGTTCCAGCTGTTCCAGCCCATCGGCGGGGTACGGGCCAGCCCCGCCGACACCTCCCGGTGCGCCGGGATACCGACGCGAACGGCCGTGCCATACCCATCGCCAGCGAGCCCCAGGACGACCAGCAGCACCAGTGCCAGTACCAGCGCCGGGCCAAGCCCACCACGGACCCGCGCCTTCCGCCGCCCCCGGGCCGCATCGCCGATCACGGCCCCATCGTGGCACCCGAACCTGTGCGTTCCGTTCCGTGGAATCCGGCAGTCAGGAGAATCCGGCTGGTCAGGAGGATCCGGCAGGGGCTGACAGGAGCCGCTCGGCGGGGGGCGTGCCGACCTCGTCGTAGAGTTCGGCGAGGTTTCGCGGGTCGAAGAACTCCTCGCTCGGATATCCGCCACCCGCCATCGTGAAGAACCGCCGCTGGAACCGCGGGCTGTGGCGGACGGCGCTCAGCACGGCGGTGAACAACGGGGGCAGCGTCAGGGCGGACAGGGCCACGGTCATGGTGAACACGCCGATGCTGTCGCGGTCACGGCGCCGGGCGTAGTCGGCGACGGCATCGTCGATCGGGGCGGCGCCGGAGAGGCCACGATGCAGCTGTTCGGCGAGCAGTTCCGCGTACACGAAGGCGTCCGTGATGCCCCTGGCGGTCAGCGGGTCCTTGTGATAGCCGGCATCGCCGACGAGTGCCCACCCCGGACCGTGCGACTGACGATAGAAGTTGTCCGCGTACTGCAGGGCGCGGAACGGCTCCTCCCGGCGACCGCCGGAACGCAGGTCCGCGCCGAGGTCGGGCCGCACATGGTCGATCACGGCCTGGAACGAGCCCTCGGCGTCCGCCCGGAACTGCCGGTAGGCGTCCTTCTTGCGCATGACGACGAGCATGGTCAGATCGTCGTGGGTCCGGCAGGTCGCAAACTGCTGTTCGTCCCGGGTCCGGTTCTGATAATCCCAGTCGAGACCAGAGAAGTAGGAGTAGTAGACGAACCCGGCTGCCGGCATGGTTCGGTAGACGGTGGCACCGACCTTTTCCGCAACGGTGGAGTTCACCCCGTCGGCACCGACGACGAACCGGGCCTGGAACTCCCGCTCGACGCCGTCGGCCGTCCTGGCCCGGATTCCACCCGCGCGGCCGTCGGTGGTGAACAGCACGTCCTCGACGGCGCACCGCTCGAGAACCTCGGCGCCCGCCTCACGTGCCGCGTCGACGAGCAGCGCGTCGAGAACGGTGCGCCGCGGGCAGCGGACCTCGGTGATCCCCTCGATCGGGTCCGCGAATCCCCCGACCTCCAGGTCACCGTTGGAGAAGTACATGTGCCGCAGCGGCGGAACGCCGGTGGTCCGCAGGCGGTCGAGCAGTCCCCAGTCCCTCAGCCGGGCGAGCCCGGCCTGGTGAACCAGATGGGTTGACACCGTGTCGCTGGGAAAATGCGCGCGGTCGACGACCAGCACCCGATAGCCGCGCCGGGCCAGCAGCATCGCCACCGGCGACCCGGCGCATCGCGCTCCGACCACGATAACGTCGTACACGGCGTGTTCCTCCGGTTGCCGGATGATGGACAGGGCATGGGTCGGTCGGTCGGTCGATCCGTGCGGGCAGGCGGGTCGGCGCGTTCCGGCGAGGCGTTCGGCATCCTCTCAGGAAAACCGGTCGAGAACCGCGCCGACGACGTCGCGCACCGGCGTCGGCATTTCCCGCCAGGCGTTTCCGATGTCATCGGAGTACGGCCGCCGGTACGTTGCGCCCGCCGAGCCTGCCGGGCGCAGCTGTGGCAGGTAGAGCGAGTGGAACTGGACGGAAAGTTTGAGCCCCGGTGCCGAGGCGACGACCACCGGGCCGGACCCCAGGGACAGCGCGTCGAAAAGCTGCAGTTCGGTCCGGTCGGTGTGGTGAACGACGATCGCCACCCAGCCGGGCCCGCCACCGACGGTGTCGGGAACGTACACCGGCGACTCTCCCGCGGTGCCCGAGGGAAAAGACCAGGAACAGGTCGGTGTCATTGTTTCCAGATCGAGGCAGACCAGAGACGACGGTATCTCCTGGATGGGCAGCCGCTCGATCGGCACGCTTCGATACGGATGATCACGATAGAGGTCGACGACCCGGCTGACGAGCATGCCCGGGTCGCAGCCCCAGTAGGCCTGCCACAGGTATCGGCCGTGTTCGAGCGCCGGGGCGCGCAGGTCCCGACCGTAGAGCAGGGTCGCCCAGTGCCGGTCGGGGTCGAGAAACAGCCGGCTGTCGCGGACCTCCCCGGTCCGCCCGTCGAGGACGTAGCGGCCCACCGGCGACGCGTCCACCGGTGCGGACACGAATCCGTGCAGCCCCTTCGCGATCGGCTCACCAGCTCGCCAGACACGGTCGGTGTCGCGCAGCGAGTAGTTCAGATCCCACCCGTTGGAATGCGCCAGGTGGAGCGTGACATCGCTGCCGTCCTGCCGGTAGTCGGCGAAATGGTGAAACGACTCCCGCGGCACCCGCGCATGGGTGACGGGAACGGCGCGACCCCGGTTCTCCCGGGTGAGATCACGTTTGGCGACCAGATAGATGTCGGTGAACGGCAGGTGGGGTCTGGTGCGGTTGCGTCCGGCGATGCTGCCCGGCTCGGGCTGGAAACCGATCTCGGTGAAGATGACGTAGTCCTCGGTGACCGTCACCTCGTGCACGCCCTGCACCAGATGCGCGCCGGGCACGTACCAGGTGTCCAGATCGCCGTGGCCGTCCCAGCGGACCACCCACAGCGGCCCCTCCACATCGGTGCGGGAAGTGCCCCGGGGCTGCAGATGGGTGTTGCACCACCACAGGCAGCCCTCGTCGAGATCCTCGACGGGGTGGGCGGCGGTCCGCACCCCCGGCCACAGCGGATGCTCGACAACCTGCGGATATTCTTCGACGCCGCCGAGAAAGGAGGTGAACGCGAACGTCGCCGGGTCGACCTCGACCGGCCGCTGGCTCAGCCCCGTGAGCAACAGCCGATCTCCGAAGGAGTGCGGCGCGACGTTCGTCAGCGCCGGGCGGGACACGGCCGTCAGCGACGACAGCTCCGTCGGCGACAACGTCCCGGCGAGCCCTGACAGAATGGCCAGGTCGGGAGTGACCACCCGACGGGTGCGCCAGTGTCGACCCGCCAGGTCGATATGGGTCAGAACGCCAGGGCCGGCAAACATGAAATCGATCGCCGTCGGCTGCGCGGGTCCGATGAGCAGCACATGGCCGGAAATACCCTCCGGCCATGACCCGGCAGTGACCATCAGGTCGACGTCATGTTCCACGCTCGGCTCGAGAAGATGATGCAAGGCGTGGTCCATACCGGAAAAATAACACCACCGGCCATCCGGCGGGAGACCATTGAAAAACGACATGGCTCCATTGGGAGTGGCGGGACAGGGATATCACACACCCATCGTCACACCAGTATGGAATCGTCTGCCCGACATTTTCGTCGTTGCTGTTTCACTGTCGCCGCCGACGGCCGTGCGATCGGGACGTGGACCTGGCACGTCGTCCTCGTCACGCGCGGCTGACCGGCCGTGGAAGCGAGGTTCCCGATGCTGGAGACGGTTCTCGAGGTCAGCATCGCCATCCCCCTACCCGTCTCGCAGGTGCACACCTTCATGACCACCCCGGACAACTGGGCTGCCGCGTCCCCGGTCACCGAACGCATCCAGGGTGATCGGACCGACCGCCCGGTGACCCTGGGGGCGAGCTTCGTCGATGTGCTGCGCCTCGGCCCGGACATCACCGCCGAGGTCCGGTGGACCGTCACCCGCGACGACCCGGGCTCGACCTGGCAGATCACCTGCGAGCCGGCCGCCGGCACCGACCCGGCGGACGGCCACATCCACGTCACCCTCACCTACTCCTACTCCCGTGCCAGGCACCCCCTGGACGTCCAGCACCCGCGGGGCTCGGCGGCAGGTACAGAGCCGCGAGCCGAGCAATCGGTGGGCACCCCCGCCGAGGTGCAGTACGTCGCCGACGCGACACTGCTCACCCGTACGGTGCGCACCGCCTACACCGGCGAGGCGAACCTTCCCCTGCCCTATCGGGACGTGTTCACCAACCGGACTATCGCCGCCCGGTTCCTCGCCGCGATGCGCAGCGCCATGCTGGCCAGCGATCACGTCCCCACAGGCGCTGCGTCCCGCATCTCCAGCGCAGGCTAGGCCGCTTCTCGTCGAGCTTCCGACCGCCCGGCAGGCCTCCTGGCCCGGCAGAGGTCGCGCCCAGGCCGTGTGTCGGGTTGTGATCTTTTTCGGTTCTGCCCTCACCGCGGATCATGGTCTGGTGGATCGTTGTGTGTGACGCGTGTGCAGGTGACCGATGCGGAGTGGGAGTTCGTCCGGCCGTACCTGCCGGTCGGCGAGTACGGTCCGTATCCGCAGCGGTGGCGGGAGCAGTTCTCCGGAGTGATCTGGCGGTTCCGTACGGGTGGGCAGTGGCGGGAGATGCCGGTGGAGTTCGGTGCCTGGTCGACGGTGCACAACCGGTTCCGCCAGTGGCGGGACGGCGGGGTGTTCGAGGCTCTGCTGGAAGGCATGATCGCGCAGGCTGCCCGTCGCGGGCAGGCCGATCTTTCGCTGGTCAGCGGGGACTCC
>NZ_JALKFW010000038.1:0-4644 GCF_023243055.1 Frankia sp. AgPm24
CCTCACCAACCGCAAGGTCGAGATCGACGCGTCGATCGACCTCGCCCGCGAGATCCGCAGCCAGCTGGACTGAAACAACGAGCGGAACCACGCCGCTGCAAGCTCGAGACAGCCCTTGCGAAAGATCGGTCACGACACCCTCTTGGCCACCGCCGAATCACCGACGTCATCGGTGGATCCAGGTTCACGACCCATGGGCCGGGACTGGCAGCTCGCTGCGGCGGCTGATGTTCAGCTTGCTGTACACTCTGGTGAGGTGCTGCTCGACCGTACTGGTCGTGATGAAGAGTCGGCGGGCGATCTCCCGGTTGCTGTAGCCGTCAGCGGCGAGGGCCGCTACCCGTTGCTCTCCCTTGCTCAGGGTTCGGTATCGTTCGCGGGCCCCGGCGTCGTGTTTCTTGTCCTTATCAGCACGAGAGCCGGTGTCCTCGGCCGGGAAGGATGTATCGGTGATGACGGTCGCGCCGCATTGCTTGGCAATCCGATGTGCTCGGGATCTGAAGTCCCTCGCTCGGGCTGTCTCGCCCGATGCGTGATATTCCCGGCCCAGGTCTGCCAGTGCACGGGCGAGTTCGAGCCGGTCGCCGGAATGCTGGAGTTCCTGCACCGATTGCCTGAGGTGCGCCCGCCGCTTGGCCGGATCACCGGACGCGGCCAGTACGCGCAACGAGATACCGCGTTCCCTCGTGTGCGCAAGGGTGAGCATCTTCAGCTGCTCCAACGCCAACTGATGTGCTTGCTCTCTGCGTCGAAGCCCGAGGTGGGCGAGTGCGGCATCGGTTCGCCAGGGCACCAGTGCAGGGAGGTCGAGGTTCCACCGGGTGACCAGGTCGGAGACGAGCTGGAACTCATTCAAGGCGCTAGGGAAATTCTTTCGCGCAAGGTAGAAGCGGCCGCGAGCTTGCAGATAGTGAATTCCGATGGGCGTTTTGAGCAGGACATCGGGGACGGGGGTGCGCAGATGGGTGAGCGCCTTCTTGTGTCTGCCCATCATGGTCGCCGTATTGACCAGAACGCTGAGCGGGATGAGGATGCCGATGCCCCATCCCTCGGCCGGGATGAGCTGCAAAGCCCGGCCGGCGTGAGTCTCCGCCGAGACCAGATTGCCCTGCCGCAGCGCGATCATGGAGCGAAGGGCGGCGAATATCGCCTGCCAGACGGGTGCCTCCTGCGCTGCGGCATCCTGCTGGAAGGTTTCGCACCACGTGTCCGCGGTGCCAAGCCGCTCACCATAGGCGAGGGCGCCGAGCGCAGAGGCGACAGCGCCGAAAGCGGGCTCACTCAAAGTGCTTTGCTCAATGAGCTGCTCGGCGGCGACCGTCGGCTCTCCGGGACCGTCCGTGAGGGTCCTCACGAGCAGCGCGACGGCTTGGCACATGGGGTTGTTCGGCGCCGACGCAGACTGGCCTCGGGCCAATGCGGTAGCTCTCCGCTCCGGCTCTTCGCCGGACGGGAACATGTAGGAGAGACCCAGCCGAATGGCGTCGAGCCGGTCGGCTGTGTGCTGATCGAGTGCTTTCTTCGGATCGCTGATGCGCTTGAGCGTCTCGCGCGCCTCGTCCTCGCGGCCGAACCACATCAAGCGGCTCACCCAGGCAGGCAGGTCCTGTCCGGAGGGGTCGCCACCGGAAAAGATGGTGCTGATCACCTCTGCTCCATGACGCATCGCCAGGGCGGGATTCAGTCGCCATTCCGCCCGCGCCAGTAGTGCCTTGGTGTGCTCGCTGTGAGGGGCCTGGGCCGGGAGGCGGCGCGCAAGCCGCAGGTAACTCAGCGCCCGTCTCACCTCTCCGCTCGACAGAGCGTGATCTGCGGCCTCGTTCAGGGCCGATACCGCCCAGGTCGCCTGAGGCTTCCCCGCGGCGACAAGGTGATCGGCGACGACGCGGAGGGACGCGCCCTCGATCCGGAGGAGGTCCGCCGCCCGCGCATGCATGGCAGCCTGTTCACAGGGAGTCAGCCCATCCAGTACGGCATTGTGCAGCGCCGGATGCCGGAAGCGGCCGCTCGCGAAGCACCCGGTGTTGTCGAGCGCGCTCAGCGCCCGTACCGTCGCGTCGCTTTCAAGACCCGCGAGGATCCCAGCCGCCGAAGGCGTTCCCGAATCTCCCAGAATCGCCAACCACTGCGCCAGTTCAAGCATGGTAGAGTCGCGTCGATGTAGTATGGACCGGAATGCGCGGATGGTTTCCGGTCCAATTGTCTGCCGGCCGGGTTCAGTGTCCTGACCGGACCATAAGTAGTCGTCGACAAGACCGCGCACCATCGTCGGATTACCGCCGCTGATGGCATGAAACTCAGCGGCAACCTGCTTTGCCACGGTGCCGCAGATCTGCTCGACGAGCGTGCTCTCCACGCCGTTCTCGGTCAGCAGGTCCAGATGGATGTGCCGGCAGTGAGGCGCCGGGGGTAGTCCGCCGAGGAACGCCGGACTGAACGATTGCGGTCCGTCGGTGGCGCTGACCATCACCATGAACCGGGCCTGCCGGAGCCGGTCGATGATCGACGAGAGGCACTGCAGTGACTCCTGGTCGGCGTTGTGTGCATCGTCCACGACCATGAGCAGCGGACGATTCGTCTCTTCCGTGACGTCCAAGAGAAGTCTACTCAAAATGTGAGAGAGGTAAGCCAGATATTTTCCGGCGTCCATTTCATTTTGGCCAGGAGTGCCGGACTTGGCGGCCAGGGCTTCGAAATTCAGCAGCCGATCCGCTTGTTCCCGCGCCTTCGTTGGCAGCTGTGGGCTCATGAAAAGCTGCCATATGGTGCCGAAGGGAAGAGCGTGATCCACGGCGGAGGCGATTGCTGCGCAATGAATGGAACCCGCGGCTACGGCGTCTTCGGCGAATGTCCGGATAATCTCTGTCTTGCCGGTTCCCGCCGCGCCGGTTATCAGCGCTATCCGTTCCTGGCCTCGGCGACATTCATCGTAGAGAGCCGCTAGGTCGGACAATGGCTTGTCTCGCTCAAGCAACCTCATGATATAACCCCAATCTCCTAAAAATACGAAGACACAGTCAGGCCTGGTGCTACTGGCCGTAGTGCCGGTCGCAGAGTTGCCAGGGGATCACGGCTCGGCAGCTTTGGGACACTTGCCGCTGCAGAGCGGTCGCCGAGGACGCTCGCGGCGGTGCCATCGAGACGGCGCACGTCGGCGATGACGACGCCAGGACTGTGGCCTGAGAACGTGACCGGAAGCGGGGATTGCCGCAAGAAGGTGTCGCAGTTCCGGTCGGCGGCCGGTTCGGCCACGCCCGTCAGCGCCTGCTTCGCCCGGCGGTCCTGTCGACCGGGGGCGCTGGACGCCGCCGGCGTGCGTACGGCACACGAGCCGGGCCGTGGCTGTGCGTGAGCGGACGCTGCGGAGAGCATGGTGATCGAGTGGCGGGCACCGGTGTTCGTGACGATTGGGGTCTGCCTGACCGGCGCCCACGTGGCTCCGGCGAGCATTTGCGGGGAATCGCTCGGTGCGCAGCAGCCGGCTGACGCCGACCGCACTCGATCTCACGTCGAGCTCGCGGACGATCAAGTCCCGGACCATTTCCCCTGTCCTCAAGGCGGCCTCGGACACAACTGCCGCGGGGCCACGCTGAGGATGAACCCGTGCCACCGGCAGATCTGGTCGGTGACGGCCACAGCGGGCGACCCGGCACCGCCTTTGCCTTCGACGCGCCCCGCAGTACCGCGAGAGTTTTGTGATCCAGCTTCTTGCCATCGTTGTCGCGCAACAAAAAATCCTCCCCACCATCACCGGAAACCTGGGAACCACCCCGGCGATTACTGGCTTGCTCACGAACTCCTTGTTAAAATCATCTAACCGATCGTTCTTGTGTGGTGCCGGATTTCTTCCATCGCCCAGCCATTTCGAGCCGAATCGCGTCAACTGTCTTGCTCACGCGGATGCCCGCCGGGATCGCAACATGGTTGCCCGTCATGGCTACGATCAAAGCGATTTCCCGGCAATCATCGGTCGCCGCCCGCCACGGTAACGACTGAAGCCTCTGTGTCACCCGTGGCGCCGAGTGGGGCAGGCGTGGTCCATCATTGCGCGCGGCCGACACCCCGGCCCGTCTGGTAGCACGTAGTCGACCCCCAGTCATGCAAGTTCCCCCTCTCACGGTAAAATGCTGAATACGATAGGTACGCTGTTGAACGCAAACGTGACTCAGGTCACGATCCTTTTTGTCTACCTCCCCGGCCAGTCGGGGTGCAACCGGAGGTTGACCCGAGTTCCGCAGTTGGTGGTCACACGAAGTCGCTGATCATAGTGTTGACCTGGGGAAACGTGTGTAGGGCCGGGTGGGGGCGTGTGTCCACGCCCTGGCCGGCCCTGGCGGGGGCTGTCGCGGGTGATCAGGTGGGGTCGAAGGCGGTGACCCGGGCGGGCGGTGGGACGGAAACGTGCTGGTATATGGCCCTCTGGGTTGGGCTGAGGGCGGTCGTCTGGGTCACCGTGCCGGCGGGGCCGGCGAGGGTGATCTGCATGATCCGGCCGGTCTGGCGGCGGATCGTGCGCCAGGTTTGCTCGGATCGGCGTTCCGCGTCCACGACGCCTGGGCGCCGTACGCCAGGGCTGCGGCAAGTTTGCTGGGTAGCGACTTGTGGGTCGTGTCGAGGGTCTGCGGTGGATGTGGGATGTGAGGA
>NZ_JALKFW010000039.1:0-4392 GCF_023243055.1 Frankia sp. AgPm24
GGGGGGGGGGGGGGGGCGGCCCCCCCCGCCGCCGGGGGCGGGGGGCGCGCCCCCCCGGGGGCGGGGGGGGGGCCGCGCCCCCCCCCCCGCCGGGCGAGCCCGGGGCTCCCACCGGCCGCTGCCACCGCCGATGGTCAGCCGGTCGAGAGGCTCCGCGCCGCGGCCCGACATCGCCGGTCGTTCTGGGCCGCGGCGGCCGAACCCGGCCGAACGTGGCCGCCGGCCGCTGCTGGCGCGTCCCACCGGACCGCGCCGATCCACCGTGCGGCGGACCCTGCTGGGTTCCGCGGCCCTGCTGGTGCTCGCCATGACCGGTACCGCGGTCGGGGATGTCGGCGGGAGCACACGTCCTGGTGGGTCCGTGGCGGTACCGACCGTGTCGAGCGTGGTCGCGCCCGGGCCGGCCGCCGGCGGCTCCCTGCGGCTGATCCCGATGTTCTCGCCGATGCGGGTGTCGTTCCGTCGCTGATCGCTGATCAGTAATCGTTGTTGATGTTGACAGGTCCCTGTCGCGCAGTGCTGATCATTGTGCCGGCGACGTTCTTTTTGTTCACCTCGACTGCACGCGCCGGAAACATGAAGTGCGCGAAGGCGATCTCCGCCGGCGTGTCCGGTTCGGTCGAGAGAGTCGTTGCTTTCTCCCTCGCAACCGTTGCCGCAGTCGTTGTCGTCGTTGTCGTAATGGTGGTTGACAGTGCGCCTTGGGTGGTGGGGTGGGGGCGTCTGCATGGGGGAGTCCGGGGGCCTGCTGCCGGACGCCCCCGCCGTGGATGCCCAGCCGATCAGGCATTCGCTGCTGTCCCACCGGCGCCGAGCGCGATTACCCGGGGGCAGGAGAAGTCTTTTTCGGCCAGTTCTGTGGGAGGGGGCTCCTCTATCTCGCGGTAAGGCTTTACCGTGTTACCCGCTCGGGGTCGTTGCGTGGGCCTTCCAGGACGGAACTGGTTGCCGGTGTTCCACCGTGCCCTGCGACGCGCCGAGCCGGGAGGTCGTGTGGAAGGCAGCGCCAGCGAGGCGACGATCGCGAGTGTGAACAGGCTCGAGCCCCCGATGAGACCTCGGGGCCTCGAACGGTCCTCGCCGATCGCTGCCCGCCCGCCCACGTCCGACCTGCCCGTCGCGGATCAGTCGACCCGCGACGAACCCGGCACGGACATCTCCGGGAAGGCGCCGGCCGGCGACGCCTCCCGCCTCACCGCCGAACACCCCACCGCCGAACACCCAGCGGCCCAACCCCTCGCGGCCCAACCCCTCGCGGCCCAACCCCTCGCGGCCCAACCCCTCGCGGCCCAACCGCGGCGGCTCGGCGACCGGATCACCGACGGTCGCCGCGGCGGTCCGGGCGTCCGCGCGGAGACGACCATTCCATCGACCTCGGCGCGGATGCCGCAGAATCCACCGCCCGACCTCCCACGTATCTCCTCGCCCGCGGCGTCCGCACCGCCCGCTGCCGCCGCGCCGGTCGACGGTGCCGATTCCGCGGCACCGTCGGGTCCGCCTCCCCGCTTCGCGCCCGCTGAGCGGCCCGCGTCGCCACCGCGTCCAGGGGGCACGACCGAGACGGCGGGCCTGCCGCTGCAGACCCAGGCCCGGCCGGCCCCGGAGCCTTTGCCCGCCGGGCAACCGGCCACGGGGCGGCAGGCCAGCCCTCGGTCGCCGGCTCGCCCGCCGGTTCTGCCACCGGGGGAGGACCGGGCGCGCCCGGCCTCGGGTGCGCGTCATGGCCGTCACTCCGGCCGTGTCACGGGCGGTGCCGCGGTGCCCGGCGTTGACAGCGGTGAGCACCATGTCGGCAACCGTCATCCAGGAGAGCGGCCAACCAGCGAGCGGCCAACCAGCGAGCGGCCAGGCGGCGAGCGGCAGGTGGGTGACCGGCCAGGCGGTGAGCGGCATTCCCGTCCTGGCCGGGTGTGGAGTCTGCGCGCCAGCGCGGATCGGGTGGCTCCGGGCATGGTTCGGGCGGCCATCGGCGTCGCCGGCAGCCTCGGCGGCAGAGCCACCGCGACCGGTGGCAGAAACGCGGGCACGGGCGCGAGCCGGGTGGAACGGCCCGCCGTCACCCAGGCGGCTACATCGACGACGGGCGGGGCGGCGCCCGCCGCGCCGGTGGCGAGGTCGACGCGTCCGGCTGTCCCGCCGGTGACGAGCACCGCACCGGCGACCGGCGGCGGGCTGTCAAGCTCGCCCGGAGCAGCGTCGGGACGGGCGTTGCCCGCTGTTTCCCGGCCGTCGGATTCCCCGCCGTCGGAGCAGGCCGGCCGGGCCGGGTCGGTGACAACGCTCGAGCCAGTGGCCCGCCGCGGCGGCTCGGCGGGACGGCCCACCGCGCCGGTCCGGTCGCGTGCCGGCGCCCGGGCGGTGGGACAGCGGTCGGACGGTTCCGCGCATCCGGCACCGTCCGCTGCCTCTGACGGCCCGCGAGGTGACGCCGGGCTCCCGGAGCCGGCACGCGTCGACGGTGCCGACGACGAGGCGACCTCCGGGCGTGCCGGCGGGCTCGCCGAACGGGTCGGTGGCCGGCCCGTTCAGGTGGGCCTGCGGGTGCTGGTGGCCTGCCTGGTCGCGGCGGCGCTGGTGGGCGGCGTGGTCAGTGGCCTGCTGGTGGTGATCACCACCGGTGATCCCAACGTCGAGCCGGTGAGGACGCTCGGGGTGGGTAACCCGGCACCGGTCACCGATCGGCGCAGCGTGGCCGCGATCGCGGCGGCGATGCTCCCGACTGTGGTCACCATCGACGTCGGCGGTGACGCGGCGGACGGCGGCGACACCGGCTCGGGTGTGATCCTCAGCTCGGACGGTTACATCCTGACGAACAATCATGTGATCGCACCGGCGATCGCGGCCGGGTCGCCGATCACGGTCACCCGCTACCAGGAGTTCAACCGTATCCAGGCCCAGGTCGTCGGACGCGATCCGCAGACCGATCTCGCGGTGCTGCGTGTTCCGGCCAGCACGCCGCTACCGGCGGCCACGCTGGGCCAGTCGGGTTCGCTCGTGGTCGGGGCACCCGTCGTCGCCATCGGCGCACCGCTCGGGCTGTCGGGCACCGTGACCACCGGTGTGGTCAGCGCGCTCGACCGCAACCCGCCGGTGCCGGCGACGGACGGTGCGGCCCCGACCGTGCTGATCGGGGCGATCCAGGTGGACGCCGCGCTCAACCCGGGTAACTCCGGCGGTCCGCTGCTCGACTCTCTCGGCCAGGTGGTCGGGATCAACGCCGCGATCGCCGCGGTGCCCGGGCGCGAGGACCAGGGGCAGAGCGGCAGCATCGGGGTGGGCTTCGCCATTCCGATCGACTTCGCCCGCTCGGTGGCACAGGAGATCATCTCGACCGGGCGTGCGACGCACCCCTACGTGGGTGCGGCCACCGCGACCATCACCGACGGTGAGGCGCAGGCGTCCGACGGGGTGCCCGGAGCGCGGGTGATCGCCGTGACGCCGGATGGGCCGGCGGCGCGGGCTGGTCTGCGCGCCAACGACGTGATCACCAAGCTGGAGGTGAGCGCCATCCGTGGGACCAACGATCTCAACGTCGCGGCGCGGCTGCACCGGGTCGGCGACAGGATCTCGGTCACCTATGTGCGTGGCGGTGCGACCAGAACCACCCAGCTGACACTCCAGGAACAACCGGGTTGAGTTCCTGGCCCCCGCTCGTTGCCTGGTCGAACCTCGCGGTGACATCGGGCGGGGTACGCTCGGCTGGTGTTCAACGGTGTCGGTTGGGGTGAAGTCGCCGTCCTGCTGGTGATCGGGCTGTTCGTCTTCGGCCCCGATCGGCTGCCCAAAGCCGCCCGGGACGCCGGCCGCATGTTGCGCCAGTTGCGCCAGACGGCCACGGGGATGCGCAACGACCTGCGGTCCGAACTCGGCCCCGAGTTCGACGATCTCGACATCCGGGATCTGCATCCCAAGACGTTCGTCCGCAAGCACCTGTTCGACGACGAGCCGCTGCCGCCGTATCTCACCAAGCGCACCTCGCTCGACGCGCTGCTGCTGGCCGAGGACACTGCGACCCCGTCGCTGACCAAGTCGCCGTCGCTGGGTCGCGCACCATCCCTGCCCGCGGCCTCGGTCACCCCCGCCCCGCCGGTGCCGGCCGTGCCGCCCGCCGCCGCGTCGCAGCCGCCGGTCGGTGCCGACGCCGGTGGCGCTGTCGGCGCGCAGCCGGCGGTCGTCTCGCCGCTGCTGTCAAAGGCCGCCGGGGCGAAGGGCACGGGGGCGAAGGCCACCGCGCCGCGGGGCGTGCCCACGCACCAGGTCTCCGCGGGCGCGACCCCACCGCCGGCCCCCAGCATCCCGTTCGACTCGGACGCCACCTAGTGCAGCGCCTCAGTAGTTCCTTTCCGGCGCCTGGTCACGGTGAGTGATGTCAAGCGGCGGCCGGTAGGGCGT
>NZ_JALKFW010000040.1:0-4233 GCF_023243055.1 Frankia sp. AgPm24
GGGTCATCCGCTGGAAAGGCGCCCTCAACGCCTTCGACGTCGCCTTCGACGGCCGACTCACCGCAGGCCGCAAGTAGTCCAACCAACCCCGGTTACACCGTTAACTGGACAGACCCGAGTTATTTTCCGGCAGCTCCCTGGGTCGGCGAGGGGTTCCCAGATCCGGCCGATGGTGTGCGTCTTCAACACGCGGGTCAGGTAGCCGAGCAGGGCCGGTAGCCCGTCGCTGGACTGGCTGGTGGTGGCTTGGCGGGTGCGGGCTGTGCTGTTCGGTGACGTGGCCTCGCTGGGCGCGTCGATGTTGGTGGTGGTCACTGGCTGCTCGCTTCCGTGCGGGTGGTGGGGGTGAAATCGACACCGAACAGGGCGTCGTAGTCGGGGAGCGCTCGTAGCGCGACGACGTGTCCGTCGGTGTGCTGGCGCAGGGTGTGGTGGCGGCGGCGCGCGGCGGCCTGGTCGGCGTGGTCGTGGCGCAGCCTGGTGGCGGTGGCCCGGTGGGCCGGGTCGCTGATCACAGTGTGTCGGGCCCAGCAGCGTTCGTGGGAGGCGACGGGCTGGCCGTTGCAGGTGACGGTGACCGTCCAGGCGGACGCGGTCACCTCGACGAAACGGCCGATCACGCGCGGGTCCACGGAGTAGTCGACCCCGTCGAGGCGGACGTAGTAGTCGCGGGCCAGGCGGACGCGGTGGGCCAGCCCGACCGCCGGGCCGATCGGGGGCAGCGCCAGCATCGATTGGCGGTCGGTCTCGAGCAGGTCGGCCGGGCGGGCGCCGATCGCGCGGACCCGCCGGGTGTTCGCCCGGGTCAGCCAGCCATCGAGCTGGGTGTTGAAGTCGGCCGGGCTGGTGAACATGCGGCCGGGCAGGAACGAGGTCTCCAGAAATTGGTTGGTCCGCTCGACCATGCCCTTGAACTCCGGGTCCCGGGGTGGAGCCAGCCGGATCCGGGTCGCCAGCGTCCCGGCGAACGCCGCGGCCGGCGCACTCACCTTGCCCGTGCCACCGATCGCGGACTCCCGGTCCCAGACCAGCGTCCTGGTCACCCGACCAACCCCGCCGATCAGCTGCCACATCCCCGACAGGATGTCGCCGGCTTGGCGGGAAGGGATCATTGTCGCGGCGGTGAAGCGGGAGAACCCCAGCGTCATCACCAGCACCGGTAGGACCCGCGCCTGGCCCCACCCGACCGGGATCCTCGGTTCGGGGAACCACAGGTCGCATTGCGCGACCTGCCCCGGCTCGTAGGCGACCCGGTCCACCGGGTCGACGCCGGCGTACTCGGGACGGATCTGACTGATCCGCTCGCGCAGGATCGAGCTCGAATGGGTCCAGCCGATCCGCTCCGCGATCCCACTCGCCGGCGTCCGGGGATTCTCGGCCAGCAGCGCCCGCACCGCCGGCTCGACCGCGTCGGTCAACCGCCCCCCGCGGCGCCCGTTCATACCGCGGTGGCCGGTCCGACGCCAACGCGCGGCGCACCGTGTTCCGCGCGATCCCCAACCGCCGGCCGATCTCGCTGATCGAGACACCCTCAGTGCGGTGCAGACGCCGGACCTCGGCCCAATCCTCCACAGTGATCACCCTCCAAGGCTGGAGGGTGCGCCGTTTTACTTCGGCAACACCTGGTCAGTTTTCGCTCGTCACCGACACGGTGAGCCTTGCCGTGATCGATCGCCGGTCAGGGCAGCTGCGGGTGGCTCTGGACCGGGACGAGCGGACGTTGGCCGAGGTCAGCCGGCGGCTGGGTGAAAGCCATCCTTCGACGTTGGCGTGCGCGACCAACCTGGCCAGCGACCTGTACGCGGTGGGACGGTTCCACGAGGCGCACGCCCGCGACCGCGAGACCGTGACCTCGTCGGTCCGGGCGCTCGGTGAGCTTCATCCGTCGACGCTGGTGTGGCCGCGAACCTCGCGCTGGACCTGCGGGCCCTAGAGCGCCGAGATGACGCGCTGGAATTGCAGTCCGTGACGCTGGATCGACTCGGCGTGGTGCTCGGTCGTGACCACCCGGCCACCCGACGGGTCGTCGCCGGGGTATGGCTGGACAGCGACATCGACCCGGTTCCGCTCTGAACCGCCTGCCGGCGGAGGCCGCTGTGATGCTCGGAGATGTGATTGCGGCGATCCCAGCCGTCGATCACCTGGTCGTGGTCGCCTGTGAAGGTCCGGCGACCGGGCAGGTCTGTGAGCTGGCGGTCGAGGTGGCCCGCTGGCGTACCGAGAGACGGGGGAGCTGCTTCGGTCCCTCATGCGTGGCCGGTGAGGGGCCGGGAGATGCACCCATGGACACGGTTCCGAGTTCGCCGACCTGCTGCCAGGGCAGGCGGCGATCCGCGTCCCGTCAGCGAGGCCGGCGGCTCGTCTCGGAGGGTCGGCTCGAGGACGGTCGACCGGAACGTGCGGCTGGGGCGGGTGCGGGAGGGGCCTGATGTGTCGGAGGTCGGAAGGACCCGGGTGGGAACTCACACGGCTGGCTGGCGGTTTTGTCCGTTTCAAGTAGCTGAGCCGGGACTTTGATTTCACGGAGAGTTGCAGGGCACCGTCGGGACAAGGTGGAGTCGCAAGTCCGTCGTTCATTCGAAGTCGAATTGTAATCGTATTACTACGCTATGTGTACCCCGGGTGGGATTCGAACCCACACTGTCGGTGGTTTGAGCACCGTCTCTCTGCCGTTGGAGTACCGGGGCCTGCGGATGGATCGTGGTGCGGTCTGCGGGTGGTGCGGGCCGGGCGGGCGAGGCGGCCGGCCGGGCTGTCGTCCAGGGCTGGCACGGTAGGGCCATCCTGGTCGATCCGGACCGGAACGTCTCGCTGAAGACTCTATCCGGGTAGGGTGCGTTTCGACCTCCCGCCCTCCCATGTCCGGGCGGATGTCGACCACCGCCCTGCCACACTGGTTGTCTTACCTGAACGAGACCGGGAGTACGCCTCGATGAGCCAGCCCTCCTCGAACCCGCGCCGGGTCCTGATCGCCGAGGACGAAGCGTTGATCCGGCTCGACCTGCGGGAAATGCTGCAGGAGGAGGGGTACGAGGTCGTCGGGGAGGCCGGTGACGGCGAGGTGGCGGTCAGCCTCGCCGGCAAGCTGCGGCCCGACCTGTGCATCCTCGACGTCAAGATGCCCCGGATGGACGGCATCGAGGCCGGTGCGCTGATCGCCAAGGACCGCATCGCCCCGGTGGTCATCCTCACCGCGTTCAGCCAGCGTGAGCTGGTCGAACGGGCCCGCGAGGCCGGCGCGATGGCGTATGTCGTCAAGCCGTTCCAGAAGAAGGACCTGCTGCCCACGATCGAGATGGCGATGAGCCGTTTCACCGAGATCGTGAGCCTCGAGGCCGAGGTCGAGGACCTCCAGGGCCGCCTGGAGGCCCGGAAGATCATCGAACGGGCGAAGGGTGTGCTGCAGACCGAGCACGGCATGACCGAGCCGGACGCGTTCCGCTGGATCCAGCGGACGTCGATGAACCAGCGGCGCACCATGCGGGCTGTCGCCGAGGCCGTGCTGTCGGGTGAGGCGTTGCCGACCTCGTGACGTCGCCCGTCCAGCCGCGGGCGGTGGTCCGGGCGGTGTCCCGGGCGGCGGTCGCGGTGCGGGCGGCGTTCGGGGCGCTGGCAGGCGGGCTTGGGCGGTGGGTACGGGCGCGGGCAGGCAGCGGTCGGGGCCGGGTGTTCCTCGCGCTGCTCGCGGTCGTCGTGTTGGCGGTGCCGTCGTTGCTCGGGCTCACCCTGGCGTCGGCGCTGGACGGCTCCGACGGTCATGGTGGGGCCGGCACGCGGGTGGCCACGATCGGTGTGATGGCGCCGCTGTCGGGTGACCTGTCGGCCGACGGTGCGGCCGTGCGCAACGCGGTGGCCCTGGCCGTCGAGGAGGCCAACGAGTCCGGTGCGATCGCGGGCTGGCGCCTGGAGCTGTCCAGCCGTGACGACCTGGCCCGGGTGGACGGTGGGGCGCAGGCCGCTGACGTGTTCACCGCGAACGAGCGGCTCATCGGCGTGGTCGGACCGGTCAGTTCCCTGGTCGCTCGGGTCGCGGTGCCGACGCTCGCCGCGGCCGGGGTGCCGGTCGTCTCGCCGTCCAACGCCGACCCGGTCCTCACCGGCGTCGGCGGCGGGCCGCGGGGGGCGGGCCGCTAGCGCCGGGGGCCCACTGGCGCCGGGGCGCGACCCGGCGAGTGTGCGGGTGTGGTCGGTGCTGGCCACCGTCTCCGACGAGATCCCCGAGGCTCTGCGGCT
>NZ_JALKFW010000041.1:0-3556 GCF_023243055.1 Frankia sp. AgPm24
CTCCGCGATCCGTGCCAACGCCCGCGCGAGATCCGCCTGCAGGCTCACCACCAGCGCCGCGAGCTCGTCCTACGACGGCGCCGACGGCACGGGCGGATCACCGGACACACCCGGACCCTACGGTCCGAGCAACCACACCGCGTCAACACTCCCGGGCCAGCGAGCCATCGAGTTGAGCCGTCCGGAGGTCCCGGAGCCCGTGGCGCTCGCCCGCGGCCTGGCCCGTCTGTGGACGGTCGGTGTCGCGGTGGACTGGGCCGGTCTCGTGCCGCTGGCCGTCGAGACCGGCCGGCGGCTTGCGCTGCCGACATATGCCTTCGACCGCCAGCGCTACTGGCTCGACCGCGACCAGCGCCCCGCCACCGACGAGCGGGAGGATCGCTTCTGGTCGGCGGTGGATCGGGTGGACAGCGCCGAGCTCGCCGACCTGGTCGGCATCGAGACCCCGGAGGCACGGTTGTCGCTGGCCTCGATGCTCCCGGCGGTCGCCGGCTGGCGGCAGCAGTGGCACGACGGACAGGAGTACCGGTCCTGGGGCTACCGCCTCGAGTGGGACCTGCTACCGGCGGGCGGATCGGCCTCGCTCACCGGCGACTACCTGGTCGTCGTCCCGCGCGGCGCGCGGTGGGCGCGGCTGACGTCCAGCTGCGTGGATGCGCTGACGGCGCATGGCGCGCGGGTCGAGTTGCTGGAGGTCGGCGGCGCGTGCGACCGGAGGAGTCTCGCGTTGGCGCTCGACGCGCGCGTCGACAGCGCGACGGTCGGCATCGTCTCGCTGCTCGCCCTCGACGAGACGCCCCACCCGCGTCACCCGACACTGCCTACCGGCCTCGCGAACACCCTGCACCTGCTCCAGGAGCACATCGACCACCCGGCCATCGCGCTGCACGTGCTCACCACCGCGGCCACCGCCACCCACGGCGACGACCCCCTGGAACACCCCGCCCAGGCCCATACCTGGGGCCTCATCCGCACCGCCGAGCTGGAGCACCCCCACCATCACCGTACCCTCATCGACCTTCCCGCGACCTGGGACGCCGGCACCGCCACCCAGCTCGCCACCGCCCTCGCCGCGACCGGCCACACTCAGCTCGCGCTGCGCCCCAGTGGTGTCCAGCTGCCCTACCTCACGCCCGCCCCGCTCACGGCCACCCCGACCGTGCCCCTTGATCCCGGCGGGACCGTACTCATCACCGGCGGCACCGGCGCCCTCGGCAGCCACGTCGCCCGCCACCACGCCCGCCGCCACCACCACCTCCACCTCCTCTCCCGCCAGGGCCCCCACCACCCCCACGCCACCGACCTGCGCACCGAACTCCTCGTCCTCGGCGCCCCCACCGTCACCCTCACGGCCTGTGACACCGCCGACCGCACCGCCCTCGCCGCCGCCCTCTCCACCATCTCCCCCGACCACCCCCTCACCGCCGTCATCCACACCGCCGGCATCGCGGGCTTGCGGAAGCCGGCGGCGGAGCTGGACCTCGACGAGCTCGGCGACCTGCTCGCGGCCAAGGCGGCCGGCGCCCGCAACCTGCACGAGCTGCTGCGGGACACGCCCCTGGAGCGGTTCGTGCTGTTCTCGTCCACGGCCGCCGTCTGGGGAAGCGCGGGCCAGGCCGGCTACGGGGCGGCGAACGCGTACCTCGACGCGCTGGCCGAGCATCGCCGGTCGCTGGCGCTGCCCGCGACCTCGATCGCCTGGGGCGCCTGGGCCGGCGCGGGCATGGCCAGCGACGAGCAGTACGTGGCGTGGCTCGACCGCAGCGGAATGCGCACCATGCCGCCGCAGCAGGCGGTCGCCGCCTACCAGGCGGTGGCCGACCGGGACGAGGCATGTGTGACCGTCGCGGACTTGGACCGAGCCCGCTTCGTCGACGCGTTCACCGCCGCGCGGCCCCGGCCGCTGGTGGACCGGCTGGCCACGCTGGCCGACGCCGCCCAGGCAGACGATGGTGCCGCGGCCGCCGTGGCGCCGCTCGCCGCGCGCGTGGCCGTGGTGCCGTCAGCCGGGCGCGCGGCCGTGCTGCTGGAGGCGCTGAGCGCCGAGGCTGGCGCCGTCATGGGTCATCCGGGACCTCTCGAGCTGGACGAGGAGCTGACCTTCCTGCAGGTCGGCTTCACTTCACTGCTGGGTGTCGAACTGCGAAGCCGCTTGGCCGCGGTTACGGGCCTGAGGCTTCCCTCCACATTGATCTACGACTACCCGACGCCGGCCACGCTCGTCGCGCACCTGCTGGAGCGTCTCGGTGGTACCGATGACCAGCCATCCGGCGGCGGGATCCTGGCGTCGCTGCGAACGCTGGAGGAGGCGCTGGGTCGCGCGCCGGACGACGAGGCGATCCGCGAGGAGATCGCCGGCAGGCTGGAAACCCTGGTGTGGCGGTGGCGGGAGTTCGCCGGGGGTGCCGTCGAGGACGCGGCGACGAGCGACGGTGATGACCTCGACACGGTGACCGACGACGACATCTTCGAACTGCTCGACCGGGAGCTGTGAGAAACGCCGGAGGATGAGGCTGCCCTCGTCACGCGGGCGGACGCCGTCCGGCTGGCGCCAACCGCGCGGCTGGTGAGTAGCCGGTCACGCTGCGCGAATATTCTGCTAGTTTACCATCAGTTCAGAGTGCGCTGTACTCTGCCGGTGGGTGACTACCCCCAGTCGGAATGACCGAGCGGCTGAACGATCGACCACTCGGCGCAGGGAAGGGACCTCCCATGATGGGCCTTGTCGGGGAGCAGTGGCCGCGGGCAGCGGCCGAGGGGCCTGGTGTCGGCCTGCGGGAGCGCAAGAAGGCCAAGACGCGGGCCGCGATCCAGCAGGAGGCGTTGCGCCTGTTCCGCGAGCGGGGCTACGAGGCGACCACCATGGAGCAGATTGCTGAAGCCGCCGAGGTGTCCCAGAGCACGGTCTTCCGCTACTTCCCGACCAAGGACGAGCTGGTCGTCTCCGACGAGCAGGACGCGTTCTTCCTCCAGGCGTGGCGCGCCCAACCGGCCGACCTGCCCGTCCTGTCGGCGCTGCGCCGGGCGATCCAGGAGACACTGACCAGCCTGTCGCCCGGGGAGTTCCGCGCGCAGCGCGACCGTGACGTCCTGATGGTGACGGTGCCCGGCCTGTGGGCGGCCAGCCTGGGAAACATCAATCAGACAACCCAGATGATCACCTCGCTGGTCGCTGAGCGGTCGGGCCGCGTGGAGAGCGCCCCCAGCGTCCGGGCGCTCAGTGCAGCGATCTTCGGTGTCATCCTGAGCGCCATGATCCGCTGGGCCGGAGATCCGGACTACGACGTCGCTCGGGACCTCGACCAGATGCTCGCTCACCTGGACGGTGACCTGCGCGCGGGGTCCGTGCCCGACTGAGCCGGGCACCACCAGGCGGCGAAGGAGGGCGTCGTGCGCAGACGGCGCCGCGCGGCCGGTGCCATCATGGTGCGGGTGCTCAACGCCCAAGGCTGTCCGGTACCCAGGGCACCCTAGGGTCTGTTTGGGAAGTCTCTGATCTGTGTTGCTGCTGGTCAGCTGGTGTGATCCAGGCTGGATGATCAGTTGTGTGGCGCGG
>NZ_JALKFW010000209.1:0-73661 GCF_023243055.1 Frankia sp. AgPm24
ACCCGACCCTGACCCACCGGCACCTGGCACCTGGCACCTGGCACCTGGCACCTGGCACCTGGCACCTGGCACCTGGCACCTGGCACCTGGCACCTGGCCGACCGTCGCAGCCAGGGTCACCGCCCGCGGCCCCCGTCTGCCGTGACTACAACACCGCCAGCTGGTAACAGCACCGTCAGCTGGTGACAGCACCCGCGGGAGCCAGCCCGCCGGCCTGTCCCGGCCGCGAGCTCACATCACATCCTCGCCCCGGCGACTCACCCAGTGATCGGAAGCGCCCTCGCCCCTCAGCGCCGGCACCGACACCGACAGCCGCGCGGCACCCCTCGACCGGACGACAGGCGACTGGAAACAGTCCGCACTCGATGCCCTGGAGAGTCATCACATTCAGTGATTGATCTCGGGAGCGGAAGCGGGCCCCGACTGAGGATGGGGATGGATGGCCCGTCGCACCGAGATAGCCGACGAGCCGCCCCGACGCATGCACTCCAGTGCACACAAGGGCAAAAGTCCAGGTCAGGGAGCTAGAAATCCAGCTGCAACCCGAGACCGAAGATCGACGCCAGCCCGGCATGGAAAGGCCGGGATCGCCTCGAGAGCACACCAGCCACAACCGAAGACACAGCACTGCGATTACTCTAAGTAAGAAAAATCAAACAAAACACAGGAAAAATCCGGCTGGAAAATCTGTGCGAAAGGTGCGTTCCGCGCGCGGGCGAACCCGCGAGCCGCGTCGGGCGGACGGACGCCGTTGTCCGACCACCGCGCCGTTCAGGCCGCAGCGGGCGATACCGGGGCGGCCATCCAGGCCAGATCCGCCACCGTGACCACGAGGCGACTGGCAATGTCCTGTGCGTCAAGTCCGCGGTCGAGGGCCTCCCGCAGTGCGATCCCGCGTACGGTCCGTAGTTCCAAACGTCGGGGATGGTCCGCCCACATCATCTGATCGGCGAGCCTGGCCCGCTCGACCGGATCCGTTACCTGCAGTACGTCGTCATAGGTCATCACGGGCCAACATGGTTACGGTTTGGCGGACGTTTCGCAACATTGCAGTGGCGACATTTTTGCCGCGGCACCGACCGGACCTCCCGGCCATGGCCGCCCCCTGTCACGATCCTGTCTCACCCCTGGCCCGATCACCACCAGCGCTGGGACACGGCAGCGTTCCCCGCCCGCCACCCGCCAGCCCACAGTGATGGAAAAATCACGCACGGTTCTGCGCCTGTCGGCCCCGCCCACATCCGCGAGGCGTCTGGCCCGCGGTCGCCCCTGGGCTGACGAACTACTGGAGAGCGGGGGCTCCGGCTTCGGCCCCAAGCCACTGGCCGGCGATTCTGAGCAGATCCCCCGATTCGCGCAACCGAGCGAGCGCGTCATTGACGCTCTGCGCCAGCGGGTTTCCCTTCTCGAACACCATGCCAAGCTGGTCCACCGGTTCCGCCCCGAAGAACTGCCCGAGGATGAACGCGTTCGGCAGGGTGTGCGTCAGCGCGAAAGCCGTGACGAAGTCGACGACGATGCCATCGATTGGCCCGTTTTCCAACGCCTCGGCCGCCTCGTTCGTATCGGTGAACACGGCGGGCTCCTGGACGGGTGCGATCAGCTTGGTGATCGTGGCCTGCCCGTTCCCGGTCGCCGGGACCCCCAGCTTGGCGTCCCGAAGTCCGGCCAGGGTGGTCACCTGCGCGATCCGTGAGGTCCTCAGTGCTACGACCGTCTGCGGGACGGTGTAGTAGCCGGCGCTCTGGTCAACGTTCTCGCGAAGCTGTGGGCTCATCGCCACGTGGTCGATGTCGATGTCAAAGTTCTTCTTGCCCGCAGCGAGCGCGTCGTTACGTGACACGGTCGTCCACCGCACCTGGTCGGCGGAAAAGCCGAGTTTCGCGGCGAGGGCATAGGCAAGCGCGCTTTCGAATCCGCGGCCGTTCGTGGGCTGGCCGTCGGCGAACCAGGGTGTGTCCATCGGCGCGCTCGTCGCGAACGTCAGCCGACCCTGATGCACGAGGTTCAGGTCACCGTCACCGTTGGACGATCCCGAACAGGCGGTCAGGGCGACCAGCAGCGCACTGACCGTCGCAAGCGCGCTGACCGTCGCGAACACACCGAGCCGCCGCGGGCGTGCGGACAGGGGCATGAGGGCCTCCGTGATGCCCACCGTCTCGCGGTGGCGCGCCGGACCAAAAATGACAAAAGGGTCTTACGTGCGGAAGTACCTCACAGTATGGCCGGATGACCGCGCGCCACTCGCCGCCGCCCCGTCCTGACCCGCGGCGGGTACCCCCGGACGGCGGTCGGCGCGGGAGACCCGCGGCGTGGGCGGGAGACCCGCGGGACGGGCGGGATCAGGGTGTCGGGGTGACCGGTGGGCCCACGTAGACGCCGCGCGGGCGAAGGCGAAGGGGGCGTTCCTGGTACTCCTCCAGCGCGTGCGCCAGCCATCCGCTGGACCGCGCCACCGCGAAGATCGCCTCGCCGGCATCGGCGGGCATCCCCGCGGCGAGTGTGAGCACGGCCAGGGCCAGATCGATGTTGGGGTGCGGGGCACGCTCCCGCCCGGCCGCCTGGACCAGTTCGTGGGCGGCCCCGCATGCCTGCCGCGCCGCCGGCACGGCGCTGAGCGCCCGCAGCAGGGCCCGGGCTCGCGGATCACCCTCGGGGTAGGCGGGATGCCCGAATCCGGGCACCGGCTGCCCCGTGCGCAACCGCTCGGAGAGCACGCCGACAGCGTCGTCCCCGTCCAGCACCTCTTTGATCATCCGGTGGGCCAGCCTGCTCGCCCCGCCGTGCAGCGGACCGTCGAGCGCGGCGAGACCGGCGGCGACCACCGCGTACGGGTCCGCTCGAGCCGAGGCCGCGACCCGTACCGCGAACGTGGACACCGCCAGGTCATGGTCCGCGAGCAGTCCCAGGGCCTGGTCCAGACAGGCCAGCGCGTCCTGATCACCCGCTGACCCGGTGAGCCCCCACCACAGCCGTCGCGCCAGCGGCCCCTGCTCGTCGTCGGACGGGCTGGACGGGCCGGACGGGCCGGACGCGTCGGATGGGCCGGACGGGCCGACCGACGGCCGCGCCACGGCCGCCACCAGGGCCGCCACGAGGGTGCGGGCGGTGAGCAGGACGCTCTCCTCACGCAGGTCGAAGCGCAACGGGTCGTTGGCCGCCGCGAGCGACACCACGATCCGCAGCCGATCGGTCAACCGAGCGCGCGCCGGCACGAGCGCACCGACCCGCGCGAGCACCCCGGCCAGTTCGGCGGGCACGACGAAGGGCACCACCGGGTCGAGCCGTCCCTGCCAGAGCCAGCCGGCGACCGCTTCGAACCGGTGCCGGGCCGCGAGATCGACGGCGTCGATGCCCCGGTAGTAGAGCCGACCACCCTCGATGACGGTCACCCGGGTACGCACCGCCGGCAGCCCGGACGCACCCTCGGACGTCGCGTCCACCCCGCCCCCACCGGGCACCCGGGCGGACCCGACGGCGAGGCCGGGGCCGCCACGCCCGCTTTCGCGCAGACGCTCCACCTCCGCGGGATCGAAGGTGCTGTCACGCCGCCCGGGTTCGCGCCGGCTGTGCAGCAGGCCGCGGCTCGCGTAGGCGTACACCGTCTCGATCTTGACTCCGAGTCGCTGGGCGACCTCCCGCGAGGTCAGCCGTGCCCGCTCGTCCTCCACCAGAGCCCTCCAGATTCCCGTAGCGCCCGCCTCCCCACCAGCCGAGGCAAGTGTACTGGTTCACGTTGATTGTAATCAACGTTGACTTCCTGGATGACTGGATCAATCGTTGATGGCGAGGAGGTCAATCATCATGGTGATCACAACGAGGGCGAAGGGCGCGACGGGCGCGGAGGCACCGCCCGGGTTGGCGGAGGCACCGCCCGGGTTGAAGGGGCTGGTCGTCACCCGCACGGAACTCGGCGACGTCCGTGGCCGCGAGGGCTTCTACCACTACCGGCAGTACTCGGCGATCGAGCTGGCCGAGCGCCGCGGGCTGGAGGACGTGTGGCAGCTGCTGATGTTCGGTGAGCTGCCGAGCGAGCAGGCCCGGGCCGCGTTCGCCGCCCGGGTGGCCCCGCTGCGCCACCTCCCACCCGAGATCATCGAGGTCCTGCCCACACTGGCACGGGCCGGACGTCAGGGCGGTCCGCTCGACGGGCTGCGCACGGCGCTGTCCCTGGTCGGCGCGTCCCGCGGCATGCGGCCGCTCTACGACGTCGACGCGGCCAGCCGCCTCGACGACGCGCTTGTGGTCGGGGCGGTCACGCCGACACTCGCCGCGGCCCTGCACCGGCTTGGGCGCGGGCTGGCCCCGGTGGCCCCTCGCGACGACCTGGCGTTCGCCGCGAACTACCTGTGGATGCTGCGGGGCGCGGAGCCGACCGCGGCCCAGGTCCGGGCGATCGAGCGGTACCTGATCTGCACGATCGACCATGGCTTCAACGCCTCGACGTTCACCGCCCGGGTGATCGCCTCGACCGGCGCGGATCTCACGGCCTGTGTGGTCGGCGCGATCGGCGCGCTGTCGGGCCCGCTGCACGGCGGAGCGCCGAGCCGGGCGCTGGACACCCTGGACGCGATCGGCAGCCCCGAGCGGATCGATCCCTGGATTCGCGAGCATGTCCTCGCGGGCGACCGGATCATGGGTTTCGGTCATGCGGTGTACCGCACGGAGGATCCCCGGTCGCGGATGTTGCGGGCGGTGGCCGAGGAGTTCGGCGGCGATCTGGTCACCTTCGCCGTGCGGGTCGAGCGGCGGGTGGTCGAACTGTTGGCCGAACTCAAACCGGGACGGGAGCTGCACACCAACGTCGAGTTCTACGCCGGCGTGGTGATGGAGCTGTGCGGCCTGGCCCGGGACATGTTCACCCCGACCTTCGCCGTGGCCCGCACGATCGGCTGGACGGCGAACGTTCTCGAGCAGACCGCTGATCCCCGCATCATCCGGCCTTCCGCCCGCTATGTGGGACCGCCGGCGCCGCAGCCGGTGCCCGACCGCGGCTAGACCACGACGACCACGTCCGGCGTTCGTCCGGCGGCGAGATCCGCGGGTCGTCGATGACCTCCGACGTCATCGACGACCCTGTGCGCGGCGCGACACAGTGTGCCCATGACAGCAGAACAGCAGACTGTGTCGGCGCCGTCCCAGCTCGAGTCCGTCGAGCGTTATCTCGCCGCCTGGAACACCACCGGCGACGTTCTGGCCAGGGCGGTGGCCGCCGCCCTCACCGAGGACGCGACCTACGTCGACCCCCTTGCCGACGTCGCCGGGCACGAGGCACTCGCCACACTGATCCGCGGCGTACAGCAGCAGTTCACCGGTTACGAGTTCCGCCTGACCGGTTCGCCGGACATCCATCACCAGGTCGCCCGCTTCGGCTGGGAACTGGTCTCCCGCACGGACGGTTCGGCACCGGTGGCGGGATTTGATGTCGTCACCTTCGCCGCGGACGGCCGCATCCGCACGGTCACCGGTTTCCTGGACCGCGTTCCGGGCGCGTAAGGCCTCGCCAGCCGGTCGCCGGTGCGGTGATCGCGCCGGGCCGCCGCACCGACGACCGGGACCACACGGCGCCCCGCCTACGGCGCCGCGGGGTCCACCATCCAGGCATCGCAAACGATCATCTGACGGTGAGCCTGGACACCTGACCGGTCACACCAGACGATGACCTGGCGGCGCAGGGTGTTCTGGTGCGGTCCATCGCCACGCCCGAGGACGCCGTCCCGTCCTGCGCGCCCTGCTCACCGAGGCCCCCAGATAGCGAGGCCCCCAGATAGCGTCGCTTCCATCGCCACGACGCGAAGCCGCACCGGCGGTCAGTACGGTCAGCGCACCGTCCCCACGCCCGGCACGGTTTCACGATCGAGGAGGCCGCCGCAGGGAGAGGACCACAGACGCGATGTTCCCCGTGGGCATGGTTGCCGGTCTGGTCGTCGCCCTCACGGGGGCGATCTGCGCCGCCCTGCTGTGGAGCGCGCCGTGGTGGGTCGCGGTCGGCGTGCTCGTCGCAGTCCTGGCACTCGCCGCCTACGACCTGCTCCAGTCGGGGCACGCGATCCTGCGCAACTACCCGGTCGCCGGGCATCTGCGGTTCGCGCTCGAGCACATCCGACCCGAGATCCAGCAGTACTTCATCGAGCGAAACTACGACGGCACACCCTTCGACCGGGATGTGCGCACCAGCGTGTACGAGCGGGCCAAGGGTATTCACAGCGACCAGGCGTTCGGCACCGAGCGGGACGTCAACGCGGTCGGCTACGAGTTCCTGCCACACTCGACGGCACCGCTGGACGTCGCCGCCGACGCGCCACCGCCACGGGTGCGGGTCGGCGGCCCCGACTGCACGCAGCCGTACGACATCGCGCTGCTGAACGTCTCCGCGATGAGTTTCGGGTCGCTGTCGGCCAACGCGGTGCTGGCGATGAACCGGGGCGCCGCCACCGGCGGTTTCGCCCATGACACCGGCGAAGGCGGCCTCACCGAGCACCACCTGCGCCACGGCGCCGACCTCGTCTGGGAGATCGGCAGCGGCTACTTCGGGGCACGCACCCCGGACGGCGACTTCGACCCGGCGCGGTTCAGGGACAAGGCGGCACTGCCGACGGTACGGATGGTCGAACTCAAACTCAGCCAGGGGGCGAAACCAGGCCTTGGCGGCATCCTGCCGGCGGCGAAGGTCAGCGCCGAGATCGCCGCCGCCCGGGGAGTCCCGGCCGGAGTGACCTGCGTGAGCCCGTCCGGCCACCGGGTGTTCGCCACCCCGCGGGAGCTGGTGCTGTTCATCGCGCGGATGCGCGAGCTCGCCGGCGGGAAGCCGACCGGGTTCAAGCTGTGCCTCGGATCCCGGCGGGAACTGCTGGCGATCTGCCGGGCGATGGTCGCCGAAGGCGTCACCCCCGACTTCATCGTCGTCGACGGGGCCGAAGGCGGCACCGGCGCGGCCCCGCTCGAATACGAGGATCATGTCGGCACACCGCTCACCGAGGGCCTGATCACCGTGCACAACGCGCTGGTCGGTGTCGGCCTGCGGGACCGGATTCGGATCGGGGCCAGCGGCAAGGTCGCCACCGGGGTGGACATCGTCAAACGGCTCGCCCAGGGCGCCGACTACACCAACTCGGCGCGGGCGATGATGATGGCCGTCGGCTGCATCCAGGCGCAGCGCTGCCACACCAACACCTGCCCCGTGGGCGTGGCCACCCAGGACCCGCGGCGTGCCCGCGCGCTGGACGTCGCCGACAAGAGCGAGCGGGTCCGCCGCTACCAGCAGGCCACCGTCGCCACCGCCGTCCAGATGATGGCGTCGCTGGGCTGCGCGACACCCGGCGAGCTGCACCCCGGCATGCTGATGCGCCGCGTCACCCACACCGACACCCGCAGCTACGCCGAGCTCTTCGACTGGCTGGAACCCGGCGAGCTGCTCGCCGACCCGCCGCCAGCCTGGATCGCCGACTGGATCACCGCCGACCCCGACAGCTTCCGAGCCTGACCACGCCCGTCGCGCGACCCCCGGGCGTCCGACCTCTGACGGCGCCGACGGACCACGCGCACGACGGTGACGGGCGCCGGGCGCCGGGCGCCGGGTGACGGACCCGGCGGAGGTGAAGGCCGACGGGCCCGACGGCTGGCGAAAACTGTCGGAGGGGACGGCTACGGTTCTGCCATCGGATGCGAACAGGCGTCCAATGCAGGCGACCAATGCAGGCGACCGATCCCGATGACCGATCCCGACGAAGGGTCCGCACATGCCCCCCATCACGCCGTGTCTGTGGTTCGACGATCAGGGCGAGCAGGCCGCGCAGCTGTACACGTCGTTGTTCGCGAACTCACGCATCACCAACGTCAGCCGGTACGGGCCCGGCGGGCGCCGGCCCGAGGGCATGGCGATGACCGTCCAGTTCGAGTTGGACGGTCGGGAGTACGTCGCGCTCAACGGCGGTCCCGAGTTCCCGCAGACCGAGGCCTTCTCCCTGCAGGTGTTCTGCGAGTCCCAGGCCGAGATCGACCGGTACTGGGACGTGCTCACCGCCGATGGTGGCGTGGAGAGCCAGTGCGGCTGGCTCAAGGACCGGTTCGGGGTGTCCTGGCAGATCGTGCCGTCCGCGCTGGGCGAGCTGCTCGGCGATCCGGACCCTGAGCGCTCGCGGCGGGCCACCGAGGCCATGTTCACAATGTCCAAGATCGATATCGAGGAGATCCGGCGCGCGGCGGCCGGCTGAGCGTTGCCGAGCCAGCTGCGGGCGAGAGCCACCACCCGCCCTCGGCTGCCGCACCCTGGCCGAATATGATCTTTTGTCGTGCGCAGGGTACTGATCGTGGGTGTGTCCGGGTCAGGCAAATCGACATTGGCCCGCCGACTCGCCGCCACGTTGTCCGTACCGCACATCGAGCTTGACGAACTGCGCCATGGTCCCGGCTGGGTGCCCCGGCCGACCTTCGTCGACGACGTCGACGCGGCCACCGCCGCACCCACCTGGGTGGTCGACGGTAACTACTCCGCTGTCCAGGATCTGATCTGGGCCCGCGCGGACACCGTGGTCTGGCTGGATCCGCCACGGTGGCTGGCGCAATGGCAGCTTCTGCGCCGCACGGCGGGGCGGCTGCTACTGCGCCGGCGACTGTGGAACGGCAACCGGGAACGCTGGCGTGACCTACCCCGGGCCGACCATCCGATCCGCTGGTCCTGGCGCAGGCATCCGATCTACCGCCAGCGATATGGCGAGCGCTTCGCCGCGCCCGGACCTGGCCAGACCTTCGTCCGTCTACACCGCCGCCGCGAGATCGAAGTCTGGCCGGCGGGTTGGCCCAACTGGCATGAGAAACCATGAGGGAGACAGGAGCAGGTGAACGCGCCGGAGCCCGTTCCGCGCTGACAGCGGGGGCTTGCGCCGCTCTCAGGAGCGCCGAAGCAGGGCACTCTGACAGTCCGCAAGAAAGGAAACCACCGTCGATCCGTTCGTCGTGTATCGTTTTGTCCGCCGTCCACGAACGGGGGCGCGTGGCGAGAGACGTCCCGCACATCAACACGCCTGGCGTTAGCAGGCCCGGTATTGATATGCCTGTTGTCGGCAGCGAAATTCTCGATCTTGAGGGTGCCCGCCTGCCGGGTTCGTACCGGACGGTGGAACAGGCCCGGGCAATGTTGCACAGTGTGATTCTTCGGCCCGTCCGCCTGCGGGCGACACATATGCGTCAGGCAAGCAAGGTCACGTAGGTGCGGGGAGTTACGTGGAGACATCCGCGGCGGACGCCGACTGGTTTTCACAGCGTCATCGGGCTCTGGCCGCCACCGTCTCGGAGTTCTTCCGAGGCAATCCCGCGGTCGTGGAGCGGGCTTTGCTGTGCATGTATGCCGAGGGGCATCTACTGCTCGACGACGTCCCCGGTGTGGGTAAGACATCTCTGGCCCGCGCGATTGCCCAGTCGGTGAGCGGCACGGTCCGGCGGGTGCAGTTCACGGCGGACCTGCTGCCCTCCGATGTCACCGGGGTGCGGATTTGGGATGCAGCCAGCCGGACGTTCGAGTTTCACCAGGGGCCGGTGTTCGCCAACGTGGCACTCGTCGACGAGATCAACCGGGCCTCCCCGAAGACACAGTCGGCACTGCTGGAGGTCATGGAGGAACGGCAGGTCACGGTCGACTCGACCACCTACCGGGTCCCCCGCCCGTTCATGGTGATCGCGACGCAGAACCCGGTCGAGCACGGCGGTACCTATGAGCTTCCCGAGGCCCAGATCGACCGGTTCATGATCCGCACCACGGTGGGCTACCCGGACCACGCGGCGGAGGTCGCGATTCTCGCCGCCGGCACCCGGGGTGCCCAGCCGGAGGACCTGCAACCGGTGCTCGCCGAAACCGACCTGCTGCGCATGACCGAGATCGTCCGGGGTGTGCACCTGTCGCCGGAGATGTACGACTACATTGTCATGATCGTCGCGGACACCAGGCGCTACCCGGACCAGATCCGGCTCGGTGTCAGCCCACGCGGTGGGTTGTCCCTCGCCCGGGCCGCGCAGGCCAGAGCCGCGGCTACGGGGCGTCCGTTCGTGACGCCGGACGATGTGAAGGCACTGGCGCCGGTCGTGCTGGGGCATCGGATCATCATGCGTCACGACGCGCGGCTCGACGGGCTCACCGGAACGGATGTGCTGGCGAGAATCACGGCATCAGTACGGATTCCGGATGCCTACGCCATCCACAGATGATCACTAGATCCGGCTGGGGGGCGCTCGTGGCCACCGCCGTGCTGCTGGCGAGCTGGCCGATGCTGCGGTATCCCGAACTTCTCGGTCTCGGGGTCACCGGTCTGGTGGTTCTTGCTGGCGGCGCGCTCTGGCTGCTGGCCAGACCGCGCGTCCGGGTGGCGCGGCGGATCGAGCCCAGCCGGGTCGCGCAGGGCGGCGAGGCACATGGTGTCCTGACCGTGACCAACGTCGGTTCGAGGCGGTGCCCGCCCTTTGTCGCCGTTGAGGCGGTGGCGGGACAGCGGGTGCGGGTGACGGTGCCGAGCCTCGCCGCTGGCGCCTCCCGGGAGATCGACTACCCGCTGCCCACCGATCGGCGCGGGGTTCATCCGGTAGGCCCACTGACAGTCGGGCACAGCGACCCGCTCGGCCTGTTCCGCGCTGCCAACACCTATCCCTCCCCCACCCGGCTGTGGGTGTATCCACGAGTGCATCCGATGGCGCCCCTGCCCACCGGGCGGTTCCCCGATCTCGACGGCCGGACCTCGGCCTTTGCACCGGCGGGCGGAGTTGCGTTCCACAGCCTGCGTGAGTACGCGCGAGGCGATGACCTCCGGCTGATCCACTGGCCGTCGACCGCCCGCACCGGAACTCTCATGATCCGTCACAACGTGGTCCCACACGAGCCGCGCATGCTGGTACTGCTCGACACCAGCGCCGCGCCCTACACCGACGAGTCCTTCGAATCCGCGGTACGGGTCGCCGTCTCCCTCGCGGTTGCCGCATTCGAGGGCGGGCATCCGGTGCAGGCCCGCACCACCGGCGGTGCACTGGCCTCGGCCGAGCGGGGCGCCTCCGGACGAGGGGCGCTGCTCGATCTGTTCGCCGAGGCCGGGCGGCGCGACGACGATCCTGGCCTCGCCGCGATCTCCGGGCTCGACACGGCCCAGGACGGCGCCGCACTGGCGATTGTCACCGGCACCCCGCGGCAGGCGGCGCTACACGCCGTCGGGCCTACGCTGCGCCGGTTCCCCGCGGCCAGCGTCGCGTTTCTCGGCGCGCATGCCGGCGGCCCGGCCCCTGCGGTTCCGGGAGCGTTCACGGTGGCTGCCGCCACCAGCGCGGACTTTGCCACCGTGTGGAACCGAACCGTGCGGTGAGCATGCCCGCGAGGTCCCGATCGGGCCGGTCGTGGCAGCTCGCCCAGGCGGCGCTGTTGCTGACCGTGGCGCTGGCTGTGGCCGGTGAGTTCGCCGCCCTTTTCGCCGGATGGACCGCGTGGCCTGTGCTGGCCGGCGCGGTTCTGGCGAGCGCGGCGGCGACCGGCGCGGCGCGGCGCCTCAGCACCAGGATGGACGTGCGGGTTGTCGTCAGCCTCGCTGGACTGGCGACTTTTCTGGTCGTCGCCGTGTTCGGCTGGGCCGACGGCCGAGCCGTTGGCGGCCCGCGGGCCGCCCTGTCCGGACTGCGGCGTGGCTGGTCGAGCCTCCTGGCGGCTGGCCTACCCACCGATCCGCGTCCAAGCCTGCTGGCCGTTCCCGTCCTGTTGTTATGGCTGGCGACCGCGCTGGCCGTGACTCTCGCGACCCGGTCCGACACCACGCTTGCACCACTTGCGCCACTTGTTCTCGCCTTTGCCGTGGCCGCGTCGCTGCTGACACTGTCGGACCACCCGCCCCTGGCCACCAGTACGGTTCTGGCGCTTGCTGGGCTGGGTTTCGGCCTCGCCCGCGGAGCTCGGCGCGGCGATGACGCGGCGCCCGGGCTCGGCGCGGGTGCGGTCCTGCTCGGCGCGCCAGTGGTGGTGGTGGCCGTGCTGGCCGGGATCACCCTGACCGCCGTCGCACCCGGAAGCGGTCGTTTCGACCCGCGTACCGTCCATCCCCAGCCAGTGCTCGCCGTCGCCCAACTGGACCCGTTGGCACAGGTCCGCCCGCAGTTGTCCGCCGCGCCGCCGCGGGCTCTGGGCACGATCCGGCTGGCCTCGTCCAACGGACGGCTGCCCGTCGACCGGGTGTTGACCGCGGTGCTCGGCGACTTCGACGGGGCAAGCTGGCGCAACCTCGACCCCTACCTGCCGGTGGGCCACACACTTCCCTCCGACCCGGATCAAAAACGGTCGGGGCAGGTCGCGACTGGGACGATCACCGTACGGGGGGATGTCACCCTGGACCACCTCGACACGGCGTTGCTGCCCGTGGCCGGCCAACCCTCCCGGCTGCGCGGAACGCCGACGGCGTTCGACGCCCGAACCGGCACCCTGATCAGCACCGCTCCCGGTGGCGCCCGTGGCGCGCGCTACCGGTTCACCGCGGCTGTCGCCGACATGTCACCCGACCGCCTGGCGGACGCGGTCGCCGGCACCGGACCCTCGCTGGCCCGTTACCGCACCGTCCCGCCCGGGGCGCCACCGCAGCTGGCCATGGTGGCGGCCCGGGCCACCGCCGGGGCCGCCACGCCCTACGCCCAGCTGACCGCGCTGCAGCGCTACCTGCGCGACCCGACGCGTTTCCCCTACGACCTCGCCGGCCGCCCCGGACACTCCTACGGCGCGCTGACCAGGCTGCTGACCAGTGAGGATCCGCGGGAGCGACACAGCTACGCCGAGCAGCATGCCGCTGCCTTCGCACTCCTGGCCCGGCTGCGCGGCTTTCCCACCCGGATCGCGGTCGGCTACCTGCTGGGCCCGCGGACCCCCGGCCGGCCTGGTGTCTACACGATCAGTCAGGCGCGAGCGCATGCCTGGCCAGAGGTCTACCTGGCTGGTTTCGGCTGGGTCACGTTCGAGCCGACCGACACCAGTCATCTGGCGCTCGAACTACCTCCGGACGCCGCCGGCCAGGGCACAGGCCGCACGGGAAACCCGCCGCCCACCGCGGCCGCCGCGTCGGGCCGGACCACGGCGCCGCTGTCAGCCCTGCCCACGCTCGACCAGCGCGACGCGGACGGCCAGATGTCCGCTCGTCACGTCGTTGTGGTGGTGCTGCTCGCCGTTCTGCTGGTGCTCGGGGTACTCGGCCCCCTGGCCGTCGTCGCGGAGAAGGCCCGCCGACGGCGGCGCCGGTGCCGCACCGGCCCGCCCGGCCAGCGGGTTGCGGCGGCTTGGCGGGAGGCCCGCGATCGGCTGTCCGAGTGGGGTGTCTCCCCGGCGGCGACCCGTTCGGTCGAGGAGGTCCTCCGGGACGCGGCCGTGCTCGGTTCGGCCGTCACCGAACCGCTCCTGCGGTTGGCGCCGCTGGTCAGCCAGGCCTTGTACGACCGGGGGGAGCCTGCGGACGGCGACGCCGCGCAGGCCTGGGAGCTGGTGGTGCTGCTGCGTCAGCGGATCGCCGCCGCAGTGTGGTGGCCGCGACGGCTGCGCGCGGCCCTCGACCCGAGGCCGGTACTGCGCTCCGGACGTCCCGGACCCGGCGGACATCCCGGACGCCAGGGCGCAGGTGGGCGGGCCATCGTGACGGCAGGGAGGTCCGATGGCTGAGCCTCGAACCGACGCCGACGGTCGCCGGGTGCACCCGGCGCGTCGGCGATGGGCGGAAGGCCTGCTCGCCGCCGTCCTGTTCCTGGTCGCGCTGGTCGTCGCCGGGACGGCGGACGCCGGCGGGCAGCATCGGATCGATATCGGCGGTGACGCGGCCTGGCTGGTCTCCGATGCGGTCGGGCAGGTCGCGCTGGTGGACGGCGCGTCCGCGGAGGTCATCACGCAGGTGCGGGTCGGCCGGCCAGGCCTGCCCCCCGGGTCACTGAGCATCGCCCAGGCGGATCTCGACGCCTTCGTCGTCGATGCCTCCACCGGCACCGTGGGTCGGATCAGCGGCGCGACCTACGCCTGGGACCACCGCAGCGGTCTGCTCACCGCCGGCGACACCGCCGGTCTGTTCGTCGGCTCGGAATCGCTCTACCTGCTGGATAATCGTGCCGGAGTGGTGACGACCAGTGATGCTTCGACGCTGTCGGTGCGCGGACGGCAGTCGTTGGCGGCCAGGGTGGGCACGGATGGCGGTGTCGTCGACCGGGCCGGGCGGCTGTGGCTGGTCGACACGTCCACCGGAGACCTCGTCTGGTTCGACGGGACGACCCGACACGACCGGCCCCGGACGGCCGACCCCACGCACAGCCGGCTGGTGCTCGCGGATGGCCGGCCGGTCCTCGTCAACCTGGTCCGCCGGCAGGTCAGCCCGTTGTCGTCCAACGGGGCGGCACGCCCGTCCACCTGTCTGGACGTCGGCGCAGCCGACAGCGATGTGCAGATCGCCGGCGCCTCGGACTCGGACCGGGTGTACGCGGCGGTGGGCAGCCGCGGGGTGCTCACGATCGCAGACCTCGCCGCCCGTCAGTGTGGGTCGGTGATCGACCTTGACGCGGCCGGACACGAGCTGGGCGCGCCGGTGGGTCTCGGCGACCGGGTTTTCGTGCCTGACTTCACCGCCGGCGCCGTGCACGTGGTGGACACGGCCGCCGGCCGGAAGCTGGTCACCCGGCGCGTTCTGGCACCCCGCCATCAGTTCAGCCTGACCACGCAAGGAGACTTCGTCTTCTACAACGACCCGGCGGGCAGCGTCGCCGGAGTGATCCGTCTGGACGGCTCGACCGCCGAGGTCCGCAAGTACGGCGCCGAGCGCATCGGCGCGGGACCAGGCGGGACGGATGTCGGTGACGGCGCATCGGCCGATGACCACCCGCCTGGCAGCACACCGGCTGACGGCCCGGGCACCGGTGACGTCCCGCGGCCGACCGCGACCCCGCCGGGCGGCGCCTCGACCCCCACACCCCCGCCGGCCGGCGCGCCCACGGGACGCAGCCCCGAGCCCGAGCCCAACTCCACCCGCCCGCCCTCCGACGGCGCGGTTCTGCCATCGACGCCACAGACCCCGGTGCCACAGACCCCGCGACCGGCGAACCCGGGGCCCGGTGGCGGGCAGACCCGGCCTGACCCGGTGCTCACGACCGATCCACAGCCACAGCAGCCGCGGCTGACGATCGAGGCGAGCACGACGAGCGCCACCGTCGGGCAGAACGTGCGGTTGCGGGTCGCCGGCTCCGGGGTGGTCGATGCCTCGTGGGTCTTCGGCGATGACAGCCCCTCCTCGCAGGGCATCAACACCACCCATGCCTGGACGGCACCCGGCCGTTACGTGATCAGCGCGAACGTGACGCTTGCGAGCGGACCGGTCTCGGTCGTGAACGCGGGAATCACGGTGCGCGCCGGGCCCGCCCCGCAGCAGCCAACCGCGACCGGACCGACGGCCCGGGTGGCTCTCACTCCGGCCACCGGCGAGGCACCGCTGGCGGTCCGGGTTGACGCGTCCGCCTCGACGGCCGGATCCAGCCCGATCGACGGCTACACGATCGACTTCGGCGACGGGACGACCGCCGCCGGCGCCACGGCAACGCACACCTTCGCCCGGGCCGGCGACTTCACCGTGACCGTCGCGGTGACGGACGGTGCCGGGCTCCGCTCGACGGCCAGCGCGACCGCGCACGTCACCACCACCGCCGCCGGGCCGATAGCCCGCCTGACCACCAGCAGCAGCCAGCCGACGGTGCCCACGGACATCGTCGCCGACGCCTCGGCGTCCACGGCCGGCTCCGCATCGATCGCCAGCTACACGTTCGCCTTCAGCGACGGCACCACCGTCGGGCCGCAGGCCTCCGCCACCATCCACCACTCCGTCACCGCCGCCGGCACCTACACCGTGAACGTCACCGTCCGCGATCAGGCGGGCCGCTCTTCCACCGCCAATGCCGGCACCCAGGTCACCGCCCCTGCCCGCGTTCCCCCGACGGCCGCGCTCGTGTTCGAACGGGCGCCGGCGGGTGGCGTCGGGGGCTACCTCTATCGACTCAATGCCTCCGGCTCACGGCCAGGGTCGGCCCCGATCGTCTCGTACCTCTTTGACTTCGGCGACGGAGAAGGCGATGGGCCCAGCACCGAGCCCACGTCCGCGTACCACGAATATCTGGCCGGTGTACATCAGGCGTCGGTGACAGTCACCGACCAGAACGGCCTGCGGAGCACCGCGACCACCACGTTGGACGGGCAGGCGTCCATCGCTCTGGAGAAAACCGTCGTCGCCTCCTCTTCCGCCGGAACCACCTATTCCGTCACAGGCACCTCTCGTGGCGCGGCCATCCTCGTGCGTTCGGTGAGTGGCACGGGCATCCACGATGACCAGTGCACCGGCAGCCGGTTCGACTCCGTTTCCGGCCGGCCGTGCACCTTCCAGGTGGACGTTCCCGCTGGAACGGCGTCGTCGGTGGTCACGGTGGTCAGCAACGCGCAGAACAGCCCGACGAGTATCGACGTGGCGAAGTAACCGGTGCTGGTCGAACGCGCCCAGGTCGAGGCGGCCCTGCCCGGCTACGAGCTCGGCGTCGTCCTCGGGCAGGGCGCGAGCGGGGTCGTGCTCGAGGCCCGGCACCGGCAGATCTCCCGGCGGGTCGCCGTCAAGGTGCTGACCCGGGCGGGGGTGCAGGCGCGGGCCGGGTTCCGCCGCGAGGCCGACGTGCTCGCCGGCCTCGACCACCCGCACATCGTGCGGATCTACGACTACGTCGAACGCGACGACCTGGCCCTGCTGATCATGGAGCATCTGGGTGGCGGGACGCTGCGGACCCGGCTGCCCACGACGTCCCAGGCGGCGGCCTGCGCGGTCGGACTGGCGGCCGCCGACGCGCTGGCCGCCGCCCACGCCGCCGGGGTGCTGCACCGGGACGTCAAACCCGCCAACATCCTGTTCACCCGGGACGGCGCACCGAAGCTCGTCGACTTCGGCATCAGCCGGTTCTTCGGCGGCAGCAGCACCTCGGTGCACTCGATCGCCGGCACCCCCGGCTACATGGCGCCGGAACAGATCGGCGGCGGCCGGGTCGGCGCCGGGACCGATCTGTACGCGCTGGGGGTGGTGCTGTTCCGGCTGCTGTCCGGCGGTATGCCGATCGACCCGGGGCTGCCCCCCGCGCAGATCTGGCGCCGCCAGGTCGACGAACCCGCCCCGGCGCCCCGGGGGGTCGCCGATCCGCTGGCCGCGGTGATCCGCCAGGCCCTGCAACGGGACCGGAACGACCGGCAGGGCAGCGCCGCCGAGTTCGCCCGCCAGCTCGCGACGGCGGCCACCGCCGTGTTCGGCTCCGGCTGGCTGGCCGCCAGCGGCGTCATCGTGCGCGCCGAACGCGCACTCCTCGACGCCACCCATGACGCGACCGCCCACCACCGGCCACCTCTCGCCGACCTGACCACCCACACTCCCACCTCGCCGGCAGCGCCAGCCGAGCCGCGGACGCCGCCGCCAGGACCGACGGCACCAGGCCCACCGGCACCAGGCCCACCGGCCGAGCAGACCACACAGACCGCACAGACCGCACGCCCCGACACCAGTGACCTGACCGACCCGGCGCGACATCACGACGTTGCCAGCGACGGTGGTGACGCGAGCGATCTGGTCATCGAGACCGGCGCGTCCCGCCGAACCGGCCGAGAGGACGGCTCCGCTGGCGATGGCCGGGACCGCGAACGTCATCGCCGACAAGCCCGCCTTGCGATCCCGGCGGCGGTCGCCGCCGTTGCCGCGATCATCATCGTCACGGTGCTGTTCCCCGGTGGCTCGGACGCCAATGGACGTGACACCGGGCAGGCCGTTGGCACGACCGGACCGTCGTCCTCGGTCGGGCCGGCGCCGTCCTCGGCCGGCAGCGGAACCGCACCATCCGCTGTCCCGGCTGCCCGGCTGGGCACCCGCCTGCTCGGCCCGACGGGCCCGACGGGTGCGACAGATCCGGCGCGGACAGCGGGCGCGGTCGTTTCCGGCCTGGCTGCCGGCCCGGACGGTACACAGGTCGCCGTCGGGGGCACCTCCGGCGGCGAGTTGACGTCCGCCCCCGCCGATGTGACCCCGCTGGCGTGGGTGTCCGCCGAGGGGCAACGGTGGCAGGCCGTTACGGTCGTGCTGCCAGCCGGCGCGCGGTCAGGGTCGATGGCGGCTGTCGCCTACCTTCCCGGCCATGGCTTCGTCGCCGTCGGCAGCATCCGCCCGGCCGTCTCGCCCACCCCGGCGGCCAGTGGCGGCGCCGAGGCGAGCCGTCCGGCGCTGTGGCGCTCATCGGACGGGCGCGGCTGGACCGCTGTGCCCAGCGCCGCTGACCTGTCCGGTGAGATCACCGGCCTTGTCCCGCATGCCGACGCCCTGCTCGCGGTGGGACGGCCAGCGGACGACCGGGGCGAGGGTGCGGTGTGGCGGTCTGTCGACGGCATCGCCTGGACCCGGGTGACCGTGCAGGGTCTCGGCGGCCCGGCGGAGCAGCGGGTGGACTGCGCGGTGGAGCTGGCCGGCGGCTCGCTGCTCGCGGCCGGCACCGAACTGGCGGGCAGCGCCACAGTCACCCGCCTACGCCGATCCTCCGACGGCGCGCGCTGGGAGCTCACCGCCGCCTCGCTGCCGTCCGGCCTGGTCCTGACCTCGCTGGCCCGGCTACCGGACAACCGGGTGCTCGGCATCGGGTCGACCGGCGGCGCGTCCGACCTGCGACCTGCGCTCGCGGTCGGCGACCCCACCGGCGGGCGCTGGACCGTGATCCCGCTGGCGACGGCCTCCCGCACCGAGCTGCTCGGGGTCCTCGTGGCGGGCGCCACCGTACGCGTCGCCGGCACGGTGGCAGACGCGAAGGGAGGCCCGCCGTCCGCCGGGATCTGGCAGTTGCCGCTGCGGTGACACGCGCCTGCGGCCAGCGGGCACAGGGATCAGGGCGCGAGCAGGATCAGGGCGGTGCGGACGGCCACGGCGACGATCTCGCCGCGCTGGTTACGGGCGGTGTGCTCGAAGGTGACCACGCCCTCGCCGGGCCGGCTACGGGAACGCCGCTTCGCGAGCACGACCGTCTCGGCGTTGAGGGTGTCGCCGTGGAACACGGGCGTCGGGAAACGGATCTCACCGAAGCCGAGGTTGGCGACGGTGGTGCCCTGGGTGAGCTGGCTGACGGACAGCCCGACCAGGGTCGACAGGGTGAACATGCTGTTCACCAGACGGGTGCCGAACGGCTGGGTGCTGCTCCACGCCTCGTCCAGGTGCAGGGCCTGCGCGTTCATCGTCAGGGTGCTGAACAGCGTGTTGTCGGCCTCGCCGACGGTGCGGCCCGGCCGGTGGGCGTAGACGACGTCCGTCTCGAGTTCGTCGAAGTACAGCCCACGCTGCTCGACCCGCCGCCGCGAGCCCGCCGACGTGTCGCCGCCGCGTGAGGATGAAGCGGCGTCGGGGGATGAAGCGCCGTCGTGGCGAGGCGCACCGCCGTCGGACGCGGTCATCCCGGTCACAGGCCCAGGTGACGGGCGATGAGGAGCTTCTGGATCTCGCTGGTGCCCTCACCGATCTCGAGGATCTTGCTGTCCCGCCAGTGCCGGGCGACCGGATACTCGTTCATGAACCCGTTGCCACCGTGGATCTGGGTGGCGTCGCGGGCGTTGTCGACGGCGGCGGCGCTGCTGACCAGCTTGGCGATCGCGGCTTCCTTGGCGAACGGCCGGCCGGCGAGGACCCGGGCCGCCGCGTCGTAGTAGGCGGTGCGGGCGACGTGGGTGCGCGCCTCCATCTCGGCGATCATGAAAGCGATCCCCTGATGGGACGCGATCGGCTGGCCGAAGGCGCGGCGGCTGCGGGCGTAGGCGACCGACTCGTCCACGCATCCCTGGGCCAGGCCCACGGCCAGCGCCGAGATCGCGATCCGGCCCTCGGCGAGGATCGCGAGGAAGTTCGCGTAGCCGCGGCCCCGTTCCCCGAGCAGATGGTCCGCGGGTACGCGCACGTCGGTCAGTGTCAGCGGATGGGTGTCGCTGGCATGCCAGCCCACCTTCGAGTACGCCGGCCCCACCTCGAGCCCGGCGCTGGGCACCGGCACCACGATCGCACTGATCTCCCTGGGCGGCCCACCGCCGCCACCGGACGGACTCGTCCGGCCGGACGGGCTGGACGCCGGGCTGGTCCGGGCGGTCACGGTGACGAGCCGGGTGATGTCGGTACCGGAGTTCGTGATGAACGACTTCGACCCGTTGACGACCCAGGCGCCGTCCACCAGCTCGGCGGACGTTCGGGTGCCGCCCGCGTCACTACCGGCTTCCGGCTCGGTCAGGCCGAAGGCGCCCAGGGCCTCCCCCGCGCACAACGCCGGCAGCCACCGTTGCCGCTGCTCCTCGGTGCCGAACCGGTAGATCGGCATCGCGCCGAGCCCGCAGCCGGCCTCCAGGGTGATCGCCACCGACGAGTCGACCCGGGCCAGCTCCTCGATCGCCAGACACAGGGAGAACAGATCGCCGCCCATCCCGCCGTACCGCTCGGGAAACGGCAGTCCGAACAGCCCCATCTTCGCCATCGCCGCGACGACCTCGTACGGGAACGACCGCTGTTCGTCATGGTGCGCGGCCACCGGCGCGACCACCTCCCGGGCGAACTCGGCGACCGAACGCCGCAGCGCCTCCTGCTCGTCACTGAGCCCCGTGTCCGGCACGGCACACCTCCCGTCCGACCCTCACCTGACCGACCGCACCCGGACGCCCCGCATCCATCACCGGCGGTCGAGGGTGGCACCCGTCACCACCAGCGACCGCCCGGACGCTAGCACGATCCCTTCCGCCCCCACCCGAGGAAGGAGGGCCCCGCCAGGTTCGACCCGCCGTTTCGACCACCGGCGAACTCGGCGAGCGATCGGATGGCCTCATCCAGGCTGGGCTCGCTGCGACGCGGCAGCCGCGCGAATCGCGCGCAGCGCCGCCTCGGCGGGTCCGGGTGCGAGGCGACGGCCGTCGCGCAGGCGCAGGGCGACGTGGCCGGCGGCGGCCTCGGTTGGGCCGACCACAGCCTGGTAGGGCACGTGGCGAGCGGCGCGGATACGAGCACCGAGCGAGCCTCGGTCCGGTGCGCAGATCTCGGCCCGCAGGTCGACCTCGGGTTCGAGGCAGCGGCGGGCCAGGGCGGCGGCGGAGGCGAGTTCGGCCTCGGTGACGGGGAGGATCATCACCTGGACCGGCGCCAGCCAGCTGGGAAGGGCCCCGGGGGGGGGGGGGGGGGGGGGGGGGGGGCGGCGGGCCCCGGCCCGCGGCCCCCCCGCGCCGGCGGCCCCCCCCCCGGCGCGGCCCCCCCCCCCCCCCCCCCAAGGGCCCGTTCCAGCGAACCGATGATGCTGCGGTGAATCATCACCGGACGATGCTGTTCGCCGTCCGCACCGGTGTAGCGCAGGTCAAACCGCTCCGGCTGGTAGAAGTCGATCTGGATGGTGGACAGGGTCGATTCCCGTCCGGCGGCGTCGGCGACCTGAACATCGATCTTGGGCCCGTAGAAGGCGGCCTCCCCGGCCACAGCCTCGTACGCGACCTCGGCGCCGTCCAGCACCTCCCGCAGCAGCGCGGTCGACCGTTCCCACAGCCGCGGCGCCGCGACATACTTGCCACCCTCGCTCGGCAGCGACAGCCGGTACCGGACGGGCACCACTCCCATGGCCGCGTACGCCGCCCGGATCATCCCCAGCGCCGCCGCCGCTTCCCCCGCGACCTGGTCGACGGTGGCGAAGATGTGCGCGTCGTTGAGCTGGATCGCCCGGACCCTCGCCAGGCCACCCAGGACGCCCGACAGTTCCGACCGGAACATCCCGCCGAGTTCGGCGAGCCGCAGCGGCAGTTCACGATAGCTACGCCCGCGCGACCGGTAGATCAGCGCATGATGCGGGCACAGGCTGGGCCGCAGGACGAGCTGCTCCGCGCCCACCTCCATCGGCGGGTACATCTCGTCGCGGTAATGCGACCAGTGTCCGGACAGTTCGTAGAGTTCCCGTTTCCCGAGCACCGGCGAGTAGACATGCTGATATCCGGCCCGCCGTTCCGCGTCACGGACGTACTCCTCCAGCGCCCGTCGGACGGCCGCCCCAGCCGGCAGCCAGTACGGCAGGCCCGCCCCGATCAACGGATCGGTGTCGAACAGTCCCAGTTCCCGCCCCACCCGTCGATGATCGTAGGACGCCCCCTCGCCAACGGAACGGGCCGAACCCGCGGGTCGCGCCGAGCCGGTGGAACGGGTCGGGCCGGCGGGATGGGTCGGGCCGGGGTGGTGATCGGACATCGCGGTCTCCTCGCGGACGGGCGAGGCGAGTGCCCACATGGCGAAGCCCCGGGGCACTCGCCCCGGGGCTTCGGCTGGACGTCAACGTGTCAGCGCGCCGGGACGGACTCCGGCGTCGTCGTCACGAGGGCATCAGCGCGCTTCACGGCGGTCACGGTAACCACGGCCGCGCGCATCGTCCACCCGGTTTTCAGGCGAACTGGCTCTCCTCGGTGGACCCGCGCAGGGCCATGGTGTCCGAGGAGGGGTTGACCGCGGCGCTGACCAGGTCGAACCAGCCGGTGCCGACCTCACGCTGGTGGCGGGTGGCGGTGTAGCCGTCGGCCTCGCTGGCGAACTCGCGTTCCTGCAGTTCGACGTAGGCGGTCATGCCGTCGCGGGCATAGCCGTGGGCGAGGGTGAACATCGAGTGGTTCAGCGCGTGGAACCCGGCGAGCGTGATGAACTGGAACGCGTAGCCCATCTGCCCGAGCTCCCGCTGGAACCTGGCGATGGTCGCGGTATCAAGATGCGCCCGCCAGTTGAACGACGGTGAGCAGTTGTAGGCAAGCAGCTGGTCGGGGAAACGCGCCTTGATTCCCTCCGCGAACCGACGGGCGATCTCGAGATCCGGTGTGGACGTCTCCATCCACAGCAGGTCCGCGTACGGAGCATAGGCGAGGCCGCGGGCGATGCACGGCGCCAGACCCGCCCGCACCCGATGAAAACCCTCCGGGGTGCGCTCGCCGGTGACGAACGGACGATCACGCTCGTCCACGTCACTGGTGATGAGCGTCGCCGCCTGCGCGTCGGTGCGCGCGATGACAATCGTGGGGACGCCGGCGACGTCCGCGGCGAGCCGGGCCGCGTTGAGCGTCCGGATGTGCTGGCCGGTCGGGACGAGCACCTTCCCACCCAGATGGCCGCACTTCTTCTCCGCGGCGAGCTGGTCCTCCCAGTGCACGCCGGCGGCCCCGGCGGCGATCATCGCGGTCATCAGCTCGTAGGCGTTCAGCACCCCGCCGAACCCGGCCTCGGCATCGGCGACGATGGGCACCAGCCAGTCCGTCCCCGCGCCGGCACCGGAAGCCCTGCCGGACGAGTTGCTCCTAACGGTCGAGGAAACCGTGCCCGCGGAGGGAACCGCGGGGGCGGCGGCAGGGGCGGGAATGACCGTGCTCGAGGCATGGCCCGCCTCGGCACAGGCGATCTGGTCCGCGCGCAACAGCGCGTTGTTGATCCGCCGGACGACCGCCGGCACCGAGTTGGCCGGGTAGAGGCTCTGGTCCGGATAGGTCTGCCCGGCCAGGTTCGCATCAGCCGCCACCTGCCAACCGGACAGGTAGATCGCCCGCAGCCCCGCCCGGACCTGCTGGACGGCCTGGTTACCGGTCAGCGCACCCAGCGCCTGGACGTAGTCGGACTCGTGCAGCGACCGCCACAGCTTCTCGGCGCCGAGCCGGGCCAGTGTGTGTTCCTCGACGACGCTTCCGCGCAGCCGCACCACGTCCTGTGCGGTGTAGGTGCGGCTGACACCGGCCCACCGCGGATCGTCGTCCCAACAGCGGGCCAGCTCGCGCTCGCCCCGATCCCCGCCGTCGGCGCCGACCGCCCGCGTCCCCGCCACCGGAGAGGCTCCGGCCATCCCGGTCGTTCGTGTCGGGCGGGTCGTCCTGCCAGCGTCATGCCCGGCCCGTCCGGTCCCGACTGTCCTGTTCTCGGCCATGTCGGCCCCCCTGCCCTGCGTTGTGGGTATGCGCCCGCATCCGCGCGGGTCCGCTTCTCGTCGCGGCATCCTGGTCACGGAAACTGACCGGAACATTCCCCAGCGGCACCCAGCGCAACAGACCGTGTTCGGCGGGATCCGACCGCCATTCCGGTTGATTCCAGGATTGAAGCCCTGGCCGCGAACCAGATATCCCCCGAACAGGAGGAGCCCGATCAGAAGGATCCTCGACGCCGTCAGGGCCCCGAGAACTCGGCGGCGGCCTCCAGGCCGCCCGCCTGATTACGACGCACCATGTCGACGATGCGGGTGACCGGCCCGACGACAAGCAGCGCGTCACCCGCACACAGCCGCGTGTGCCGACCGGGCCGGGAGTTCGCCGCATCCGCCGCGGACGCCGGGCGCACCGCGAGCACCCGGGTGCCGGTGGCCAGCTCCTGCAGCGTCGGGCCGACCAGGTGACCGCCGCCACGCACGGTCATCCGGGCCACCAGAAACGGTGTCCGATCCACGTAGAAGGTGCTCAGCACGTCGTACCCGAGCGCGACCCCGACAAAGTACGGCGTGGCGAGGTCGGCGGCGCTGCGCGCGGTGTGAATCCCGAACCGGCGCTCGACCTCGTCCGCCATGGTCGTGTCGACGGTCCGTAGCACCACCCGAAGCTCGTCCGCGGCGCCCCGGCCACCGCGCAGCTCGTCGTGGGCCTCCCGCGCGGACAGCACCGCCTCCAGATTCGCCAGACCATCGCTGGTGAGCGCCGCGATCGTGGTCGCGTGCGCGAGACCGGCCTCGAGCAGCGTCGAGCGCACCGTCGCATCCCCGATGATCACCGGTACGGATCGTTCCCGCGCGACCGGGAGGTAACGGTTGTTCTCGTCCCGTTCGATGACGACGACCTGACGGCCGGCCCGGAGCAGCCCGTCCATGGTGGCGACACCGACCGAACCCAGACCGCACAGCACCACATGGTCACGGACGGCTCCGGCCCGTCCACGGCCCAGCGCCCGTTCCAGCCGCCGGCTGATGATGACATTGGTGATGAACGCGTAGACCACGGCGATCGACAACGCCCCGAACAGCATCAACCCGATACCAAAGATCTGTAGCCAATGGTCCGCGGCGCCGAAGTTGAAGTCTCCGTAGCCAACGGTGACCATCGTCTCGACCGTCAGGTAGAGCGCGTCGACCGGCCCGAAGTTCGCCGGCGCGGCACTGTTGTTGTCGGTGTAGGTCAGCGACAGAACCACCGTGCTGGTGACCATGATGGCCAGCACGACGCTGATCGCCAGTCGAAACGGCCGGTCCAGCTCGCCCCGGACCGAGGCCACCAGGTCCCTGACCCACCGCAGACCACCGCGCCGCGATCGCGGCCGGCCCGACATCCTCGCCAGCCCGTCACCCGACGAGGGCCGGCCCGACGAGGCGGCGCTGCCCACGCCAGCGCCGTGGCCGCGATGTCCGAGGGTCGCGAACAGCCGCGCGTCGTGCAGGCCGGAGACCTCCATGCCGCGTTCGTCGAACTCGGCGAGCCGACCCAGGACGGTCAGCCGGTCGCCCGGATGCAGCGGGGTGTCCCGCGGCGGGCAGACCTCACCGCGGCGTTCACCGGCCCGGCGCAACGAGATGGGGGTGAGATCGCCGTAACGGGCCCGGAACGCGCCCCGTCCGGAGATCTCCTCCTCGATGACGGCGAACACCTCGGCGTCAGCCCGGGCACTCATCGTGAACGCGTGGGTGACGGCGGAGCGTATGCAGGCCTCGACGAAACTCGGCCCGGCGAGTACAGCCAGATTCAGCACCCGGGCCTGCCCCAGCGCGTCCGCCAGCTGATCACCGAGCTGCGCGTTGTTGACGTTGACGACCAGACGGACCCGCGGCGCCACCTCCGCGACGACAAGCGCCGTCTGCAGCGTCTCCAGGTCGGTCTCATGGCAGACCACCACCGCCAGGGCCCGCGCGACACCGACCTCGCGCAACACGTCCGGGGCGTGCGGGCTTTCCAGCACCAGACGCACCCCGAGCCGTTCGAGGCGGCGACGCGCCACCGAGGTCACCCGGTCGTCCACCCCGACCACGCCGACACCGGAGTCCCGCAGCTGCTCGACCAGCCGCAGCCCGAGCCGCCCAAGGCCCTCCAGACCGACCACGATCACCTGCCCGACCGGCACCCCGACACCATCGGACGGCCCGGGATCATCGGACGGCCCGGGACCATCGGCGGACCCGGCCTCGTCGGCACGGTCCCGGGCGCCCTCGACGGGCTCCCCTGAAGCCGTCCGCATATCCCTCCTCAGCAGCGGGTCAGTGTCGCATGATGGCCCCTGGCGGGTGGACGGAGCATCGTCGGGGCGGGTGGTCGCTGTCGCTTTTCGGACCCTGCTATCCCCACACGTCAGGCCACGGCATATTGGTGCAGGTAAACCACCACGGTCTGCTACTCTCGTTTCTGGGGTATGTACGCGTGTCTGAGTCGATTGATCTGGCAGTTATCACGACCAACGTCGAATTCGGCCGCGCGCTGACCAGCGTGCGACTCCGAGCCCGGCTCAGCATCCGCGCCGTCGCGCAGCGGGTGCGGATTCCGGCCAGCACCGCCGGTGGTTACTTCAGCGGTGCGCATCTACCCGGCCTGCAGCCAGCAGACCTGCTCACCGACATGCTGCGCGCCTGCGGTGTGTCCGACGAGGCCGAACTCGAACACTGGACGGCCACCTGGATGCGCCTGCGCCGCGCCCGCCCGGCCGACGAGGAACACAGCACCGACCCGCGCCCTGGCGGCGGCTCCGTCCGAGACAGCCGCGACAACCGGGATGACCGGGATGACCGGGATGACCGGGGCGATGGGGAGGGCGAGGGCACCGGAGCCGGCGAGCTCGCCGCGACGATCACCGTCGCTCCTCCGGTCGCCCGGCTGGACCGCATCGGCACGCTGTTCGGCCGCGAGGACATCCTCACCCGGCTCTCGACCCACCTGCCCGCGGCCGCGGGCGATCCGACCGATGCCGACACCGGCCACGGTGGGGTGCACGTTCTGTACGGGATGGGTGGGATCGGCAAGAGCACAGTCGCCCTGGCCCTGGCCGACCGGGCACGTCGACGCGTGATCCGGACCTGGTGGATCGGTGTCACGACGGCCGCGACGGTGCCGGCGGCCATGGCGGCGCTCGCGGTGGAACTCGGCGCGACCCGCCACGAACTGCGCAACGCCAGCCTTCCCGACCTGGTGTGGCGTTACCTGCGTGCGCTGGACGAGCCATGGCTGCTGGTGATCGACAACGTCGATGATCCGGCGGCCCAGCTGGCGTTGCCCGGCGGCGAACTTCTCGACGGCAGCGGATGGCTGCGCCGGCTGGATGACACCCGCGGCATGGTGGTCGTCACCACCCGGGACAGGTCCGCCTGGCCGGCCGAGGCCGGCCCCCACGAGGACGACAGCCCCGACGGGCGCTGGGTCGCGCTCCATCCCGTTCGGGTCCTGGCCGACGAGGACGCCGGCGCGGCGCTGCGCGCCCTCGCCGGCCCGGGCGCCGGTTCGACGGCCGAGGCGCGGACGCTGGGACGTCGCCTCGGCGGGCTCCCGCTGGCGCTCGCGTTCGCCGGCCGTTTCCTCGCCCGCACCGCGCGGATGCCGGCGCACTTCGGCGACCAGGAGGTGCCACGCACCTACCTGGCCTACGAACAGGTCCTGCGCGCCGGCGCGGCGGGGCCGGTCCTGCCGGACTTCGACGGGACCTCCCCCGCCCTCGACGGCGCCTCGCCGCGGACCACCGGCCGTGACCGCGAACGTGCGCTGGTCGGCCCCACCTGGGAGCTGTCCCTGCAGGTCCTCACCGACCAGGGACGTCCCGCCGCCCGCCCGCTGCTGACCCTGCTCGCCTGCTTCGGGTGCGACCTCATCCCGCTGGAACTGCTGGATCCCGCGACGCTGAGCACCGGCCCGCTGTTCGGGAAGCTGGGAGCGACCCAGTTGTGGGATCTGTTGGACGCCCTGGCCGGCCAGGGCCTCATCGAACTCGTGCCGTCCCCGGCGCCCTCGACGACCACACCGGTCCGTCCCGCGCGGCCCAGCGACAACGGTTCCTCGGCCGCGGCGGCTCCGGTTTCGGGCGTGACTCCGGCGCAGTGGCAGATCTGGCTGCACCCGCTCGTCCAGGACAGTTTCCGGCGCCACGCCGTGCACGGCGAGCGACCCGAGGACTACCTGGAGGCCGTCACCGCGCTGCTGGCCGGAGCCACCCGGTTCGACCCGCGCGATCCCGAGCACTGGACCTGGTGGGCGAGGCTGCGCGCGCACTGGGACGCGGCCCTGGGTCTGCTCGCCGACATCCCGGGTGCGGTCCGCGCCAGGCTGCGGCTACCGCCGGAACTGCTCGTCGCCGCCACGCGGGGCGGTCGGTTCCTGCGCGCGACCGGCTATCCCACCCAGGCCGTCGCCGCCTACGAGACGGTGCTGGCGATGGGTCGCCCGTTGCTCGGTGCCGAACACGCCGACATGCTGGCCGCCGAGCATGACCTGTACCGGGTGATGGCGGCGCTCGGGCGGCAGGCCGACGCCGAACCCGGATTCCGCCGGGTTCTGGACGCCCGGGTCCGACTACTCGGCGCCAGCCACGCCGACACCCTGACGACGCAGCACTATCTGGCCCGGACGCTGCGGGAACTCGGCCATTTCACCGAGGCGTTGGAGCTGCTGAAACTGACCCTCGAGCGTCGCGTGCCCACCCTTGGCCCGACCCACCGCGACACGCTCACCACCCGGAACAACATCGGTGATGTGCTCGCCGAGCTGGGCCAGCTCGACGAGGCACAGGAGATGTTGCACGCGGTGTGGGCGGCACGTGGCGACATCCTCGGTCCGACCCACCCGGCGACCCTGGTCACCCTGGCGCATCTGACCCGGCTGGCGCTGCGCAGCGGTGCCGCGCAGCGGGCCGCCGACCACGCCCAGGCACTGGTCACGACCTGCCAGGAGGTACTCGGACCGGATCATCCGCGGGCGCTGGCAGCCGTCGGCCTCTACGGCGAGGTCGAACGGCGGCGGGGACGGCTGGCGCCCGCCGCCCGGGCCGGCTACCTGGCCGCCCACCAACGCAGCCTGCGGGTCCTCGGCCCCCAGCACGCCACCACCGCGACCCTCGCGGGACTGGCCACCGCCGAGGCCTCCTGATCCCGGTCAGCGGGGCCGGACCCACATCGCCGCGGTCAGCGCCCAGCCGACGAGAACCGGCGGGGACGTCCACCACGGCAGCGCGCCGGGGGTGGTCAACAGCCAGGCGATGGCCGCCAGGTGGCAGGCCAGCAGGTTCATCAGCGTGAACCCGGCGCCGGGCGGCGACGGCGGACGCCGCTGCACCGGATCCAGGCCGGGCGCACCCGAACGCAGCAGATGGACCAGTCCGATCGCCGCGACCAGGGCCGCGGCCAGCGCGGAACAGGCCGCCAGACCGTGGCCCGCCGTCGGGGTGCCCGGATCGTCGGCGAGGCCGAGTCCCACCACCACGGCCACGGCGATCAGCAGCCCCGCCTGCGCCGCGCAGACCAGCAGCACGTAACGGGACGGAAAGACGAACCCGTTCGGTCGCCGTAGCCGCACCCCGGTGATCAGGGCGGTGGTGAGCCGTCCCGTGAGTCGGTCGATGGGCAGGTCCCGCAGGCCGACCACGGTGGCCCCGGTGACAGCGGCGCCCAACGCGAAGCCCGCGGCCAGCACGAACGCCTCCACCCCGGGCCGTCCACCGGCGGCGAGCACCCCCAGGGGCACCCCGGCGGCCGGTGCGAGCGTGGGTACCACCGCGTCGGCCAGCCACTGGGCCGCCCTGACCATGGCCCTCGCCGTCGGTGCCGCCGTGACCCGGCGTGCCGTGACCTGAAGCGTCCGCAGCACGACGAGCCCGGCGAACCCGAGCCCGTGGGTCACCGTGGGTACCAGCAGCAGCGCCCCGATCGTCACCGCCAGGCCCGCGGCCGCCGCGGCCATCGCGACGACGACCGTGCTCACCTGCCCCCGCACCAGCGGGCTGGCCCGCCGGGCCGGATTGATCCGGTCACCGGGCAGGCCGTCGAGGGCGTCCAGCAGCCGGCTGTGCGTCGAGACCAGCAGACCGGCGAAGGACAGCAGCAGCACGGTGACGACCCGCGGATGTGCGACGGCCAGCCCCCCGGCGGCGAACGGGACGGCATCGGCAAGAGCCAGGGCCGGTCGCGTCAACGCCCTCGCGTCCGCGAACCGACCCGGCCCCGGCCGGCCAGGTCGTGGCACACCCGCATCGCGGGTTCCCCCCATAGGACCTCACGATCATCTCTCGCACCCGGTGAAGCGCTGCGTTCACAAACGATCGCAGTCTGTCGAGATAAACTCATTCCCGCCGCTGCGAACAAGCCCCCCGCAGATCGCCGTACAACGTCGTACAGGAAGCTTTCCGTACACACTCCACGACCAGGTGTCGAGATCCGGACCGCCCGCACCGAGGCGCATCCACGAATTCCGGCCCATTAAATCACCATGTGTTACGGTTCGCCTGTTCGGTCCGCTCTGACACCCGGCCTCACCCCGGCGCCGCGGCCTCCCTCCAGCACGCACATCGCACGTCGCAGGCCACGACACCACGACGGCGCACTGAAACGCCGAAGCGGGCCTCCCCCCGACGAAAGGCCCGCTTCGGCGACAGCCCGGAGTCGGCGGCTTCGCCCACCTCCCCGCGAGTGCGACGCGGGAGCAGAGCATCAGGTGGGCGAGACCACGTTCGTCCGGCCTCACCAAGACAACCGTGAGTCGGGCTTTTCGCAAAGGGGATGGCGGTAGATCCGGACAACGTCGGACAGGGGTGGCGTACAGGTCCGGACAATGCCCATTTCCTGTTCATGGATTTCCCCGCGGCACATCGCGCCGTGGCGCGTGGCATCTCCCGGTCCGGTTCGAGATCAGCCCGGACGGGCAGTATTCTCCCTGCATGGACAAGCGGCTGCGGGAAAGGCTCGATCCGGCCGCGGCCGATGCGTTGGAACAGTGGTGCGCCGCATCCGGCATCAGCTTCACCCTCGACCGGTGGCTGACGAACGGGCGGTCCTCGGCCGTCATCGCCGCCGTGATCGAGCATCACCGCTTCCGCGGGGCCGAGCTGGTCATCATGAAGGTCTACCAGGCCACCGGTGGCTCCCGCCCCGGCGAGTTCGCCCTGCACGAGGACGCCCTGAACCACGACAAGGTCTTCGCCGACGCCCATCTCGCCGAGCTGATGCGCGCCCCGGTCTCCGGCGGCAACGGGTGGTGGTTCATCTTCCAGCGGGTCGCGGGCGGCAGCCTGTCGGACATGGTCACCCTGCAGACCGTGCTGCACGACGTGCTGCACCCACCGCGCCGCCCGCTCGGCGGACTCCCGATCCTGTTCAACGGCCAGAGCCCACAGTTCCCCCGCACCCAGCAGACCGCCACCGCCACCGCCTTCGCCGCCGCCAGCGCCACCGTCGTCGACTCGACCCTCACCGACTGGGTCGGCCGGCCGCAACTGCGCGACCTCACCGTCCCGGCGATCCTGCGCCGCCAGCTCGACCATCGCGCAGGCCCGCAGGGCGCGGTCACCAGGCTCGCCCAGGACTACCCCGGGACCACCCTGACCTGCGCGGACGAGGACCATCCCCTGGTGAACCCGTTCGGCCTGGTGTTCGACACCGACCGCTACGACCCGATCGTGCTGCCGACGTTCATCGGACGGGTGCACGGCGACCTGCACATCGAGAACGTCCTCGTGCCCATGTCGCTGCAGGACGTGGGCACGTCCTACCAGCTCATCGATCTCGCCCGGTACTCCGCCCACGCGGTGCTCACCCGTAACCCCACCCACCTCGTCCTTCACCTGCTGGCCCGCACGCTGAACGAACTCGGCCCGGTGGGGCGCACCGCCGCCATCGAGATGCTCCTCGACCCGCGCAACACCGGAGAACTGCTTCCCAGCTGGCTGGCGATGTTCATCCGCGCCACCCGCGAGGCCGCGGAGGACTGGGCGCGCAAGGTCTCTCTGGTCGACTACTGGCGGGACCAGGTACCGCTGTCCCTGCTCGCCTGCGCCCTGACCTGCATGGTGAGACCGTCAACCCGACCGGAGGACCGCGACTGGTTCCTGCGTCTCGCCGCGAACGCGGCCACCGCCATCCTCGGACGCCACCCCCTGCCAGCCACCCCGACGTCACACCAGAGCGCCGTACCCGGACACGCGGCGCCCAGCGGGGACGTCACCACCCCGCCATCCCCGACGCCGACGACCGGCCCGCCGGCACCAGCCGCGGGCGCGCCTCACCCAGCCACCACCACCACGTCACCGCCGTCACCGCCGTCATCGCCCGCGGACACCCCGGCCGGCCGGTTGGCACCGCGGCCGGCGTCGGACGTCGACATCGTGATCTCCTACGCGCCCACCGACCAGCCCTGGGCGGTCTGGCTTCAGTACCACCTTCGGAAGGCCGGCTGGCGGGTCGCCGAAGCCGACAGCACCCGGACCAACGGGCAACGCGCGCGGCACGCGGACGCCGCACCGACCCGCACTCTCGTCGTCGTCTCGCGCGCCCATTCCCTTGACCAGGAGGGGACCGCGAACGACCCGGCGGGGACGACGAACAAGCTGGTCGCGGTACAGGTCGAGACCGCCGAACCCGCCGCGTCCACCATCGGCGTCGACATCATCGATCTTGTCGATCTCGGTGAGGACGAAGCCAGGATCACTCTCCTGGCCCGCATCTCGGCGATCCTCCCCCGCTGAACCCCGCCGCCGGTCGCCAGTCGCCGGTCGGGGTCGACGCGTGACGGCCGGCGCGTCGCTGTCAGCCGGCCGCCGCACGTCCTTCGGGTGTGCCGACCTCACCGGAACGTCCGTCCTCGACACCGGCGAGGCGTCCCTCTCCCGCGCCGGCATCCGCGCCCGTTCCGAGCCCAGCTCCCAGCGCGGTTCCTGGCCCTGGCCCTGGGACCGGGACCTGGCCTGGCGCCGGACCGTCTGGGGATGACGCGGCGACGACCACGAGGACCTGGTCGAGGCGGACCTGATCGCCGCGATGGACGTGCACGTCGGTGACCACGCCGGCGATCGGGGCTGTCACCGGGTGCTCCATCTTCATCGCCTCGACGATGACCAGCGGCGCTCCCGCGGCGACCACCTCGCCGGAGGTCACCAGAACAGCGGCGACCGTCCCCGGCATCGGACTGCGCGCCGTCCCACCGTCCGTCGTGGCACGCCGCCGGCTGGACGACGTGGCTGCCGACTCGAAGCCCCAGGCCCGTCCGTCGCGTCCGAGCCACAACACCGGCCCCGGTCCGTCACCCGCACCCGCGGTCGGGCCAGGACCCCATGCGAAGGCCCACCTGGTGGTGACCGATCCGACGGTGACCAGCAGATCGTCACCCGCGATCCGCACGGACCCCGCCACCGGCGCCCCCTCGCCCACGCGGAGCCTCGCCGCGGCGGGCGTGCCTCGAGCCGAGACCCGCACGGTCCGGGTCGCATGGCGACCCGGCACGCCCTGCGCCGCTTCGCCCGACCCGTTCACCGCCGCCGTCCCGGCGACCGCCGCCACCGCCACCGGCGCTGACGCTGACGCACCGTTGACACCGGTGTCCTGCGCATGGCCGGTCCGGATCGGCGACGCCACGGCGCCCCCCGCCGGTGCGACCGTGGCCGGCAGCAGCACATCCCAGCTCAGCCAGGCGGGCTCGCCGGGACGCCAGCCGGAGGGCACCTCCCACGGGTCGACCAGCGCTCCCGTCGGCTGCAGGGCGAGCAGCCGCAACAGCGCGTAGGCGTGGAGGGCCTCGCTGGGTGGCTCGTCCTGGACCAGCCCAGCGAGATCACGTTCGATCAGGCCGGTGTCGAGGCGACCGGCGCGGACGTCGGGATGTCCCAGCAACGCCCGCAGGAATCCGATGTTGCTGGCGACCCCGAGCAGGACCGTGCGGGCCAGCGCCGCGTCCAGACGCGCCAAGGCCACCCGCCGATCCGAACCCCAGGACACGATCTTGGCAAGCATCGGATCGTAGTCCGTGCCGACCGTGTCACCGGTGGCGATGCCGGCGTCGACCCGCAGGGTGGGACCAGCCGGCTCGCGAAAGTCGAGCACGTCCCCACCGGTCGGCAGGAATCCGCGCGCCGGGTTCTCCGCGTAGACCCGGGCCTCGATCGCATGCCCGGCGGTACGCACGTCGGCCTGCCCGAACAGCAGCGGCTCGCCCGCCGCGATCCGGATCTGCTCGGCGACCAGATCCACCCCGGTGACCAGCTCGGTGACGGCATGCTCCACCTGCAGCCGCGTGTTCATCTCCATGAAGTAGAAATCGTCGGGCGCGTCCGCCGACATGATGAACTCCACCGTGCCCGCGCCGACATAGCCGACCGCCTGCGCCACGGCGACGGCGGCGGCACCCATCCGCGCTCGGGTCCGTTCGTCCAGCAGCGGCGACGGCGCCTCTTCGATGATCTTCTGATAGCGCCGTTGCAGGCTGCATTCACGTTCGCCCAGGTGCAGCACCGTGCCGTGCCGGTCCGCCAGAACCTGCACCTCGATGTGACGGGGCCGGGAGATCAGCCGCTCCACGAACAGGGTGTCGTCACCGAACGCGGCGGCCGACTCCCGGCGGGCGGAGGCGATCGCCGCCCCGAGTTGCGCGGGCTCACGCACGATCCGCATTCCCTTGCCGCCCCCGCCCGCCGACGGCTTGACCAGCACCGGATAGCCGACCTGGGCGGCGGCCTCCGCCAGGGCCGCATCGCCCATACCCGGGACCGACCGGCCCGGCACCACGGGAACGCCGACCTCCGCCACGGTCCGCCGGGCGGCGATCTTGTCGCCCATCAGCTCCACCGCGGTCACCGCCGGTCCGATGAACACGAGGCCGGCGGCCTCGCACGCCCGCACGAAGCCAGCGTTCTCGGCGAGGAACCCATAGCCCGGATGCACCGCATGGGCGCCACTGACCCGGGCCGCCTCGAGCACCGCGTCGATGTTGAGATAGCTCTCGCGGGCCGGCGCCGGCCCGAGGCGGACCGCCACCTCCGCCTCACGGACATGGCGCGCATCGGCATCGGCATCGGAATACACCGCGATGGCCCGAACACCGAGCTCTCGCAGGGTCCGAATGATCCGGACCGCGATCTCCCCCCGGTTCGCCACCAGGACAGACGTGATGGCGCCCGCAGCCGCACCGTCGGCGGCGGCCGGCGGTGACGTCTCGGCCTCGCTCACCACCGGTGCCGCACCAGCCGCCGAGGCGGGCGACGCGAAGAAGACGGAAATGCCTGAATCATGGACACCGTTCGTGGTCGGCCCCGCCGGCGACGGCGCGGGCAGCGCTCCAGCAGAAGTCGGGTTCTCACCGTTCCCGCCCGTCACGTCGATCCCTCCGTTCACACCCTGCATGCCACTGCACTCACTCTCGCCGTCGCCCGCACTGTTTTCCGACGAGCAGAGGTCACATCCGAAAAACTCCGTAACCAACCGGATCGAGGGGAGCATTGGCCGCGACCGAAAGCCCCAGCCCCAGCACCGTCCGGGTGTCCGCCGGATCGATCACACCGTCGTCCCACAGCCGAGCCGTCGAATAGTAGGCGCTGCTCTGCGCCGCATACCGTTCACGGATCGGTGTGCGGAAGGATGCCTCCTCCTCGTCTCCCCAGTCCACACCGGAGGCGGCAAGCTGATCACGGTGAACGGTGGCCAACACGGCCGCGGCCTGGTCACCTCCCATCACCGAGATCCGTGCGGTCGGCCACATCCACAGGAAACGTGGCGAGTACGCCCGCCCGCACATCGAGTAGTTCCCCGCACCGTAGGATCCGCCGATGACGACCGTGAACTTCGGTACGCGGGCGCAGGCAACGGCGTTGACCATCTTCGCGCCGTGCTTGGCGATACCGGCGGCTTCGTACTCACGACCGACCATGAAGCCGGTGATGTTCTGCAGAAACACCAACGGAATCCCGCGCTGGTCGCAGAGCTCGACAAAATGCGCGCCCTTGAGCGCCGACTCACCGAACAGGACCCCGTTGTTCGCCACGATGCCCACCGGATGGCCGTGCAGCCGGGCGGTTCCAGTGAGCAGGGTGGTGCCGAACTCCGCCTTGAACTCGACGAAGCGGCTGCCATCGACAATACGCGCGACGACCTCACGGACGTCGTAGGAGGTACGCCCGTCCGGTGGCACAGCCGCGTACAGCCCCGCGGGGTCGACAGCGGGCTCCTCGACCGGCACGACCTCCCACGGCCGCCGCGCACGGGGTGCCAGCGTGGCCACGATCGACCGGACGATCCGCAACGCATGATGATCATCATCGGCGAGATGATCGGTGACGCCGGACGTGCGCGCGTGCAGCAGCCCGCCACCCAGCTCCTCGGCGCTGACCACCTCGCCGGTCGCGGCCTTCACCAGCGGCGGGCCACCCAGGAAGATGGTGCCCTGGTCGCGGACGATCACCGCTTCGTCGGCCATCGCCGGAACGTAGGCACCCCCCGCCGTGCACGATCCCAGCACGGCGGCGATCTGCGGGATGCCCTGCGCCGACATCCGCGCCTGGTTGTAGAAGATCCGACCGAAGTGGTCTCGATCAGGAAACACCTGCTCCTGTAGCGGCAGGAAGGCGCCCCCCGAGTCCACCAGGTAGAGACACGGCAGCCGGTTCTGCCGCGCGACCTCCTGCGCCCGCAGATGCTTCTTCACGGTCAACGGGTAGTAGGTGCCGCCCTTGACCGTCGCGTCGTTGGCGATGATGAGGCATTCCCGGCCGCTGACCCGTCCGACCCCGGTGATGATGCCCGCCCCCGGCACCGGATCGTCGTACAGCCCGTTCGCCGCGAGCGGGGAGAGCTCGAGGAAGGGACTCCCTCGATCAAGCAGAGCGTCGACCCGATCACGCGGGAGCAGCTTGCCGCGTTCGACATGCCGTTCACGTGCCCTCGGCGACCCGCCGGCCGCGGCGACGGCGAGCCGCTCCTGCAGATCCGTCACGGCGTCCCAGTGCGCCTCGGCGTTGCGACGCGCCTGCTCCCCGAACGCATCGATCCGGCTGGCCAGGACGGGAACGTCACCCGGCGGGACGGCACTCATCTCACCGGTCGGCACCCCGGCGGCGTCTCCCACGCGTACCGCGGTCACGGTCACACCCCCACAATGTCGACGCAATCTTGCCGATGATGACGTTTTCCCAGGTCAGCAGGTTGCGAATCCACTCGCCTCCGCCGAACATCGAACCGCGCACCGCCGTTTGCGGCCACACGCGACGCACCGCACCGTCGCCATCCCCCGAATTCGGTACGCCGCCCCCGGCGAAATTGTCATGATTGACGCCATCGCGGGCTACCTTAGCGGCTCTCGGGCGAGAGGCTCCCACCTGCGGGGATATCCCTTCCCCGCCGCACCCATTCGCCTTCGTCCCGCTCCACCGAGGCCGACGCTCGAGCAGGTGGGCGGCGAGCGCCGGCACGGACGCAGGCACAGCCAACCGGAGATCAGTGCGGCGACGACCCGCGTCCCGCCGTCCGCGCAGATGCGATCACCGCGGGCTTCCCGCCCACCTACCAGCGCGGGTCGCCGTCCGGGTCCGACACCTCGACCGGGCCGTGGCGGTTTCCGTCACCGCGGCTCCCGCCACGACGCGGCCCGGGGTCCTCCCGCGCTTCGCAGCCGGCCCGCGGGGCTGGCGGGCGATCCGTCCGGCCGGTACACGGCGCCCTTCGCACCGTGACAGCTCAACAGCGTGGCTGATCCTCGCCGTGGAGCCGCGTTCCGCCCCTCGACAGCGAGGAGCCTTCGTCCGGCGGGCATGCGGTCATATCTGCTGGCCTGATCACGTCCTGATACCGGCTCGGGGCGCCGCGCGACTCGCGCACGACACCCCGAACACCGGTGACTTACAGGTACAGGCCGTGACGGGCGTCGACGCGCGCGGGTCGCGGCAGGCCGCGGCCGTCCCGCAGGGCGAACAGCTCGGCGAGGGTCATGGTCGAACCGACGCCTTCCGCCGTGCCGAGCCAGGAGACCGCCTCCGCGTACGGCAGAGCGCCGACCTCGATCTGGGCAAGGCATCGACCAGGACGCACGACCGCGGGATGCAGCCGCAGCAGATCCTCGTTGGTGGTCAGCGCGACCAGTACCTCTCGCCCCTGGCCCACCAGACCATCGGTCAGGTTCAGCAGCCGCGAGAGCTGCTGACCGGTGGTCCCTCGGCCATCACCGCGAATCAGCTCGTCACAGTCCTCGATGACGAGCAGCCGCCAACGACGACGGACCGGCTGGCCCATCCGGTCCTCGGCACCGCTCCCACTCCCGCTCCCACCCACCGGAGAATCCGAGATCTTCGCCGCGCCGACGTCGGCATCACCGTCCCCGGTGCCAGCATCATCGGTCTCCCCGCATGCCTGGACATCGCCGGTGGTTCCCTGGCCTCCCGCGGCTTCGACCGTCGCCGGGTCCGCGGCCGACTCCTGCGCGATGTCCGCCGCGTCGCTGTCGCCGTCACCGTCGTCATCGTCGTCGAAGCCGATCGCGACCTCCATCATGTATGCGGGATCAGCGAACAGCGCCTCCGGATCGAGGACACAGTCGACCTGGCACCACGATCGCCACTCATGGGCCAGAGCGCGCAGCACGGTGGTCTTCCCGGTCCCGGCTGGGCCGTGCAGCAGGATGAGCCTGCCGGCCACTGTCTCGCGGCGGACTGACATCAGCGCTTCAAGATCACCCACTGTCGATGTGGCGTAGTTGTCGCGGATGGACGACCAGCTCGTCGTGGCCGTGCGACGGCTGGTCCGGATGGGCCCTCGCTGACTCGACAGGTACCAGAAGCCCATGGTCACGTTGTTGTCGGCGCCGACCTCGGTGGTGGAGGCCCGCACCACGTCCTCGAGAACTCCACGGGCGAGCTGCTCGGTGACCGCGGTCACGGTGACCTCACCTCCGCCGCCGCGCCAACGCACCGCCCGCACGGTCCACCCCTCGCCCACGGCAAGACGCGAGTCGCGGGCTTCCTCGACCACCGAGCGCAGCACCCTCGCCCCGGAAGGCAAGAGAGTGGCCCCCGGTCGCAGCCGGTCAAGCCGCGCGCTACGCGCCCAGGGCTGTTCACCTGTCGTGAAGGGAGCGAGGGCGAGTGCGTCGACCACGTCGTACGGGGTGTCGGAATCGTCCAGGCCGACGACAAACGGAAGCTTCATGCCGCCGCTCAACGACTCGGAGACCATCCAGGACTTGGGCAGCGACGCCTTCTGATTTGGAACAGACACGCTCCTGATGGTCCCGGACGCGTGGGGATTCCACCATCCCGTTACCGGATTTACCGCGCCACGCCGCGACACACCGCGGCTCGACCTTGATCGACATCCGCATCTCGGCGACACAGAGCACAAATTCAACTACCTTAAGTCACTTGATGGGCGGATGTTCCGCCGAGGGGTTCGACTGCCGGACAGCCCGGGCGGCCGCGACCGGTGCGGTGTCGCGCCCACGGAGTCCGGGCCGCTCCCCGCGGAAGCCGACCCCCTCACCGGCGCGCCTACCGAGAAGAGCCGTCCTGTCACTTCACGATCCGGAGTGGAGGTGGAGCTCAGTGCTTGGTGGACGAGCTGCAATGTGGACGCGACGCCATGTGTCCGGCGACGCGGATGGCGCCCGTCCCGGGACGCCTCGCTCGGAAGCTCCCTCGGCCGAGCCGGCGGGCGCCGTCGATCCGAGCGAGGTGGTCCAGGACTCATCCGTGGTAGCCGAGGCGGATGCGGACCTGACCGCGCTGTCAGGGATCACACAGGCTGATGGGCTCCCCCACATTGGTCCCTTCGATCTGGCCGACCTGCCAGCGGACGAACGTGAACGTGCCGACTTCGGCGCGTTGCTGATCCCACGGGTGGACGGCACCTGGCTGCGGCTGTCCCGTATCGGCCCGTTGCCGGCGCTGGTCGTCACGGACGGAACCTCCACGATCGAGCTTTCCGTGCTCGCCGCACCACGAGGGGAAGGTCTGTGGGCGCAGATCCGCGAGGATCTGCGCAGCGCCCTCCAGGAGCAGGACGAGTCGAATCAGGCGATCGAACGGCCAGGTCCGCGCGGTCCCGAGCTTCATCTGCCGGTTTTCACCGATCAGGGGCCGACCAGGGCGCGCGTGGTCGGGGTCGACGGGCCACGGTGGTTCCTGTGCGCGGTGTTCACCGGCGAGGCCGCCACCCTGCCCGCTGCCGCGCCTGCCCTTGAGGAACTGCTCGCAGCCACGGTCGTCGTGCGCGGCTCGGAGCCGATGCCGGTCCGTGAACCGCTCCCGCTCCTGCCGCCCGATCGCCGGGCCGCGCCGGTCGTGGAGGTCCCCGCGCCCCGCGCGGCCAGCGAGGTCATCACCCTCGGTACTCGAGGCCTGTTCGCCTGAGAGCCCGGCGGATCGCACGCCGCCCACACGGGCGCGTGCGGGCGTTGCCTGGCCCGGCGGTGGACCGCTCGTGCGGCCGCGGGCTGCTAGCGTTGCGGCCCGTGTCCCGTTCCGCACGGCGCCCAGCCCTGAGGTCGGGCCGCGGATGACCGTCCACTTCATCGGAGCCGGGCCGGGCGCCGCGGATCTGATCACTGTCCGCGGCCGTGACCTCGTCGCCTCGAGCCCGGTCTGCCTGTACGCCGGCAGCCTCGTACCAGCCGAGATGCTGGCCTGGTGCCCACCTGGCGCCCGGCTCGTGGACACCGCCCGGATGACTCTGGACGAGATCGTCGCCGAGCTGTGTGCCGCCCACGCGGCCGGCGAGGACGTTGCCCGGCTGCACTCGGGCGATCCATCCCTCTACAGCGCGCTGGCCGAGCAGCTACGCCGGCTCGACGAGGCCGGTGTCCCCTACCAGGTGACGCCAGGAGTGCCTGCCTTCGCGGCCGCTGCCGCCGCCCTGCGCCAGGAACTGACCATCCCCGGGATCGCGCAGAGCGTGATTCTCACCCGGACGTCGGTGGTGTCCAGTCCGATGCCGCCGGGCGAGGACCTGACCACGTTGTCGGCGTCGCGTGCGACCCTCGTCCTGCATCTGGCGGTCCACCGGATCGAGGAGGTCGTCCGCGAGCTGACCCCCCGTTATGGTCCGACCTGCCCCGCGGCCGTGGTGGCGTGGGCCAGTCGTGACCGGGAGACGGTGCTGCGCGGCACCCTCGCGGACATCGCCGGGCGGTCCCGCGCCGCGGGCCTGACCCGGACGGCGGTGATCATCGTGGGCCGGGCACTGGCCGCGGGCGACTTCCAGGACAGCTTCCTGTACTCCAAGGGCCGCTTCGCGCCGGACAACGGGCAGCCGGCGCCCGCCAGCGGCTGGTCGTCGGTGCCGCCGGAAGCCGCGCCGCGGGGATCGCCGGGAGGGCCGGTGCCACCCGGGTGGTCAGCGCCGTCGGCGCCGCGCCGGATTCTGCTGCTCGGTGGCAGTGGCGAGGCTCGCCAACTGGCCACCGAGCTCGTCGCGGACAGTCGGTACGAGGTGCTGTACTCACTCGCCGGTCGGGTACGGGACCCACGGGTTCCACCGTCGTGTCGCGTGCGGATCGGCGGCTTCGGTGGGCCGGACGGGCTCGCCGCGCTTCTGCGTGCCGAACGGATCGACCTGGTCGTCGACGCCACCCACCCGTTCGCGGCCAGGATGCAGGCATCCGCGGCGACCGCGGCCGCCGCGGTGGCGCTACCACTGGTCGTGCTGCGCCGGCCCGGTTGGCACGAGGGGCCGGGAGATGACTGGCGGCGGGTACCGACCATGGTCGCCGCGGTCGAACTGCTCGAGGGTTTCGCACCTGGTGGAGCGAGGTCCGAGACCGCGCCGCGGGTCTTTCTGACCACCGGGCGTGGCGATCTCGGGCTGTTCGCGCCCCTGGCCCGCCCCTGGTTCCTGATCCGCTGCGTCGATCCGCCCGAGGGACCCCTGCCGCCACGGCACACCGTTCTGCTCGACCGGGGGCCCTTCGATGTCGACGCCGAGCGAACGCTGCTGCGCAGCCATACCATCGACGTCGTCGTCACCAAGGACAGCGGGGGACCGATGACCGCGGCGAAACTGACGGCCGCCCGCGAGCTGGGCCTGCCCGTCGTGCTCGTCGACCGGCCCGCACCGCCACCAGGCGCGGACCTCACGGCCTCCGTCGAGGAGGCGCTCGCCAGGATCAACGAGCAGAACATGGCCGCGCCTTCGACGGGGCTATGAGGCCGGATAGCTCCGCGGGGTGAAGACGAGGTCGCCCGTTCGGCGGTGGCGCACGATGCGGGTCATCGACGAGCCGACGAGCAGCAGACTGCGCATGTCCACGACAGCGGGATCGACGTCACCGAGCGTCGTCACCGTGATCGACTCGGTGGGTCCACCGACGTCACGGCCGATCACCAGTGGCGTGTCCGGGGCACGATGCTCCCGGATCACCGTGAACGCCCGGTCCAGCTGCTCCCGACGGGTCCGCGACGCCGGGTTGTACAGGGCCAGCACGAGATCGGCGGCCGCGGCCGCCCGCAGGCGCCGCTCGATGATCTCCCAGGGCTTCAGCCGGTCGGACAGCGACAGCACGCAGAAGTCGTGCCCCAACGGCGCGCCCACTCGACTCGCCACCACCTGGGCCGCGGTCAGCCCGGGCACGATCCGCACCGCCACCTGCGCGAACCGCTCCTGCGCCGCCGCCTCGACGACGGCGGTGGCCATCGCGAACACACCCGGATCTCCCGAGGACACCACCGCCACCCGGGCTCCGGCCGCGGCGAGTTCCAGGGCGTGTTCGGCCCGGTCGGCCTCGACGGTGTTGCCCGACGGATGCCGGCGCTGCCGCGGGTTGGGGGGTACTCGGTCCAGGTACGGGCCGTAGCCGATGAGGTCCTCTGCCACGGCGAGCGCCGCCTCGGCCTGGGGTGTGAGCCATGCCGTGTCCCCCGGGCCAAGCCCGACGACGACCACCTCCCCCGGCTGCCCGTCACCGATCCCCACGACCTCGGACACCACGACCTCGGACACCACGACCTCGGACACCACGACCTCGGGCACCGCCTCGACCGACCGCCGGGCGGAACCGCCGACCGGAGATGTCACCCATTCGGCCTGCCCGGCCCGCAGCGGCGCCGGATCCCGCGGACCGCGCACGGGGCTTGGCAGCACCGCCAGCGAGAAGTACGGCACGGACTCCGCGTCGACCTCGTCCAGGCGGGCGACGCGCTGGCCCGCGGTGGTGGCCCGCTCGACATACCAGGTATCAGCGAGGCGGCCCGCCTCGGTGAACGCCTCACGCACACCGGGAAACGTCCGGCCCATCTTGAGCACGACGGCGGTGTCGGTCCCGGCGATCCGTGCGGCCAGCACGTCCGGTGGCAGGGTGCCCGGCAGCACGGTCAGTACCTCGTTGCCCTCGACGAGCGGCCGACCCAGCACCGCGCAGCCGGCGGACAGCGAGGTCACCCCCGGCACCACCTCGGTCGGATACCGATCGGCGAGCCGGCGGTGCAGGTGGATGAACGAACCGTAGAAGAACGGGTCGCCCTCGCTGAGCACGACGACGTCGCGACCGGCGTCCAGGTGGGTGGCCAACCGCTTGGCGCAGTCCTCGTAGAACTCGTCGATCGCCCCCCGGTAACCGCCCGGGTGGCTGGTCGCCCCGGTGGTCACCGGGTAGACGAGGGCCTCCTCGATCTGGTCGCCGCGCAGATGGGTGGCGGCGATCGAGCGGGCGATGCTGCGCCCGTGCCGCGCACTGTGATACACGATCACATCCGCGTCCCGGATGAGCCGCACCGCCTTCATGGTGATCAGCTCCGGGTCTCCCGGGCCGACCCCCACCCCCCACAGCCGTCCCACCGCAGCTTCGTCCACGACCGGCTCGGCCACCGGCTCGGGCACGGCGGTCATTCGGCTTCGCTCGCGATGGCGTTGATGGCGGCCACGGCCATCGCGCTTCCCCCGCGCCGGCCGTGGACGACGAGGTACTCCAGGCCAACCGGATCCTCGACGAGGGCCCGCTTGGACTCGGCGGCCCCGATGAACCCCACCGGCACGCCGAGGACCGCCGCGGGGCGCCCCGCTCCGGCCGCGACCAGCTCGAGCAGCCGGAACAGCGCCGTCGGCGCGTTACCGATCGCCACGACCGCGCCGTTCAGCCGCGGCACCCACAGATCGACGGCCGCGGCGCTTCGGGTGGTACCGACCTGCGCGGCCAGAGCCGGCACCCGCGGGTCGCCCAGCAGGCACAGGATCTCGTTGTCCGCCGGTAGCCGGCGCCGGGTCACACCGGCGGCGACCATCTGCGCGTCGCACAGGACGGGCGCCCCCGCCAGCAGCGCCGAACGCGCCGCCGCGACCACCCCGGGGCTGGCGGCCAGGTCGTCGACCAGGTCGACCATCCCGCACGAGTGGATCATGCGGACGGCGACCCGGGCGAGATCCGCGGGCAGCCCGTCCAGTCGGGCCTCCGCGCGGATCGTCGCGAACGACCGACGGTAGATCTCCGCCCCGTCCCGGATGTAGTCGTACTCCGGACGCGGCGTGCCCGCCGACATCGCAGTCTCCATCAGCCCGTCTCCCGTCGATGCAGCTCCCGTGCCTCCGTCACCGCGTCGACGAGGGCCGACCAGTCCACCACACCCGGTTCGCGGTCCCCGTCACCGGCCGCACCCACAGGTACCGGAGCATCCGGAGCCCAGGTCACCACGAACGGAGCCGAGGATGCCAGAGACCCCGCTCGCACGTGATATCCGTCCGGCTGCGCGACCACCTCCGCGACGGCGCCGGACGGCTGCCCACACCGACGGCCGCAGCCCGACCAGTGCACCGGCAGTGCCGGCCGCCGCGCCCCGGCCCCCGCCGCCAGCGCCACCCGGGTGGCATCACGGCGCACGTCGGCGAGGGCGCGGGCGCAGCCGGGACGTCCAGCGCAGCTCGTCACGCCGAGCCAGCCGGAGTCCTCCTCGACGACCAGGCCCGCGGCGGCCAGCCGCGTACGGACATCCGCCAGCTGCGCCGCGGTCAGATCCAGCAGCACCACCGACCGCCATGGCGTCACCACCAGCGCGCCGGCACCCGCCGTGCCCTGGTCGCCGCCGACGGATGCATCCTCGAGCCGCTCGGCGATCCCGGCGACCAGGTCGAGCTGGTCGGCCCGCAGCCGACCCAGCGGTACGAGCGCCGTCAACGCCCAGCGTCCGTCCCGCTGGGCATGGGCCCCAGGCTGTGCCCCCGGCGACGCCGGCCGCTTCGACCTCCCCGTCGACATACCCGGGATGGACGTACCCGGGGTCACCGGCCGGTCGTCGGCGACGAGTGCGCCGGCGGTCGCGGCGACGCCGGCCGCGGCGGCAAGAAGCTGATCGCGGCCGTCGGGCAGTTCGGCGACCCGCCAGGCGGACGCGGCTGGTCCGCCCGCGGCGACCCGGTCCACGAAGGCCCGAGCCGCGGCGAGCAGCGCGGGCACCGCCACCAGGTCGGGGACCCGCAGTGCCAGCGTCTCGCCGGCGACACACACCAGGGTCCGGCCGCCCGGCTGCGCCCGCAGCGCCAGATCCGCCGGGATGCCCTCCAGGTCGCCGCTACCGTCGTCGACCGCGAACAGGACTCGTCCGGGCAGCGCCGCCAGCACCGGATCGGCGCGCAGGCCCTCGTCGAGGGCGGCCACGAGTCCCCGCACGTCCCGCCCACCGGGGCCGCGCCCCGACAGCGGAGACGCCACGATGTTGCGGATGCGCTCATGGGTGTCCGACGGCAGCAGGCCCACCGCCCTGGCCCGCCCGGCCAGAGCCACGGCGGCGCCGTCAGCGAGGCCGCGGATCTGCACGTTGCCGCGGGAGGTCAGCTCCAGGTGGCCGTCGCCGAGTTCACGGGCACACGCCGCGAGTTCACGCGCCGCTCGGGGGGCGAGCCGGCCCCCGGGCAGCCGTAACCGGGCGAGCGCGCCGTCAGCGGCCGGATGCGTTCGCAGCACCCCGGGGCAGGCATCCTGGGTGCGCTCCCGCCGGCTGGTGGACACCGGCGGAGCATACGTGCAACCCCGGGACAGGCGCGGCCGATCCGGTCACTGCCCACAGCCGGGCGGAGCGGGAAAAGTGGCCGGGATACGTCCGTTGACGTGGGCACGGCTTGACAGTGTGGGTGGCCGATCTGTCATGGTAGGTCGGCCAGGAACGCACTCGGCACCGCACCACCGTGGCCACAGTCACCGGTGGCCACAGGCGGGCGAGCGCGGTCCGCGGGTTCGGGCAGGCTCGGCGGGCACCCGGGAGCCGGGATACTCGGCTCGGCCGTCAGGGGCACGGCAGGTCCCGATAACGGTTCGGGTGCGCCACCGCGGGTGACGGCATCGTCATGTTTTCCGCCGGCGCGTCCACGTCGGGTCAGGGTCGCCGTCCGGCACCGCCGGCGCAGCGTTGGCGCCAGCTGACACGGGGACGCGGATCCCCCGGGAGAGGCAACTTCATGACCCCCGCACGCCCCGAGGTACCTCCCACCACGGCTGTCGCGTCCGGCGGCCCGGGTGGCAGCGGCGACACCGAGTTCGACGCCGCGGTGCTGCTGCTGTCCACCTCCGATACGGACCTGTTGTCCGCGCGGGCCAGCGGCGCCCGCTACCGGCTCGGCAATCCGGCCCGGCTCGGGGTGGCCGACCTGCCTGGGCTGACCGACGGGGTCGACGTCGTGGTGGTGCGCATCCTCGGCGGGCGGCGGATGTGGGAGGAGGGCCTGGCGGCGTTGCTCGCCGGGCCGCGACCGGTGGTCGTCCTCGGTGGGGAGCGGGTGCCGGACGCGGAGCTCATGGCCGCCTCCACCGTCCCCGGGGGGATCTGCGCCCAGGCGCACGCCTACCTGGCCGAGGGCGGCCCGGCGAACCTGCGCGAGCTTCACCGCTTCCTCGCCGACACCCTGCTGCTCACCGGCGATGGCTTCGACCCGCCGGTGGTCACACCGTCCTGGGGGGTCCTGCCGGGTTTCGCCGCCGACCCGGGTGACACGACCGATCCGGTTGCCACGGCCGATCCGGCGGCTGCCGAGGCGCTGTCGGTGCCGGCGGGGCGGCCGGTGGTCGGCATCCTGTACTACCGGGCGCATCACGTCGCCGGCAACACCACGTTCGTCGCGGAACTCGCCGCGGCGGTGGAACGTGCCGGTGGGGTGGCCCTGCCGGTGTTCTGCGCGTCGTTGCGGACCGCCGAACCGGAACTGCTCGCCGTCCTTGGCCGGGTGGACGCGCTGGTCGTCACCGTGCTCGCCGCCGGCGGCAGTCAGCCGGCGAAGGTCGGAGCCGGCGGTGACGACGAGGCCTGGGACGTCGGCGCGCTCGCGGCCCTGGACATCCCGATTCTGCAGGGCCTGTGCCTGACCAGCGCGCGGGCGACGTGGGCCGGTTCGGATGACGGGCTGTCCCCGTTGGACGCGGCCACCCAGGTGGCGATCCCCGAGTTCGACGGCCGGCTGATCACCGTGCCGTTCTCGTTCAAGGAGGTCGACGCCGACGGCCTGACCAGCTACGTCGCCGACACCGAGCGGGCCGACCGGGTCGCGGGCCTGGCGGTCGCGCACGGGCGGCTGCGTCACGTCCCGGCGGCGGATCGCCGGATCGCACTGATGCTGTCGGCCTACCCGACGAAACACTCCCGGATCGGCAACGCCGTCGGCCTGGACACCCCCGCGAGCACCGTGCGGCTCCTGCACGCGATGCGCGCGGCCGGTTACGACATCGGGCCCGCCGACGGCCCGGACGCGCTGCCCGGGGTCGCCGCCAGCGACGGCGACGCCCTCATCCACGGGATCATCGAGGCCGGCGGGCAGGATCCGGCCTGGCTCACCGAAGCCCAGCTCGCCGGCAACCCGGTACGCATCCGCGCCGACGACTACCGGGCCTGGTTCGACACGTTGCCGACCGATCTGCGCGACCGCGTCGAGCGGCACTGGGGCCCCGCGCCCGGCGAGCTGTACGTCGACCACGGCGCGAACGCGAGCCCGGACGGTGACATCGTGCTGGCCGCGCTGCGGGCCGGCAACGTCGTGCTGCTCGTCCAGCCGCCGCGTGGATTCGGGGAGAACCCGGTCGCGATCTACCACGATCCGGATCTGCCGCCGAGCCACCACTACCTGGCCGCCTACCGCTGGCTGTCCGCCGCCCCGACGGCGGGCGGGTTCGGCGCGCATGCCCTGGTTCATCTCGGCAAGCACGGCACCCTGGAATGGCTGCCCGGCAAGACGGTCGGGATGAGCGCCTCCTGCCCGTCGGACGCGGCGCTGGGCAACCTGCCGATGATCTACCCGTTCCTGGTGAACGACCCGGGCGAGGGCACTCAGGCGAAACGGCGGGCGCACGCCACCCTCATCGACCATCTCGTCCCGCCGATGGCCCGGGCGGAAAGCTACGGCGATCTGGCCCGCCTCGAACAGCTCCTGGACGAACACGCCTCGATCGCCGCCATGGACCCGGCGAAGCTGCCGGCGATCCGCGCCCAGATCTGGACGCTCATCCAGGCCGCCCGCCTCGATCACGATCTGGGCCTCGCAGACCGGCCGCATGACGTCGAGTTCGACGATTTCCTGCTGCACGTCGATGGCTGGCTGTGCGAGGTCAAGGACGCGCAGATCCGCGACGGCCTGCACGTCCTCGGCGTCGCACCGACTGGTGCGGCCCAGGTCAACCTGGTGCTGGCGATGCTGCGGGCCCGTCAGATGTGGGGCGGGCAGCAGACCCTGCCCGGTCTGCGTGAGGCACTCGGTCTCGACGAAGGCGCTCAGGCGGCGTCGCGCACCACCGTGGACGAGGCCGAACGCGTCGCCCTCTCCCTGGTCACCGAGCTGGAGCGCCAGGGCTGGGACCCGGCCGCTGTCGACCCCACCGTCACCGCGATCCTCGGCGAGCCGGCCAGCCCGAAGCCGCACATCGACGCGGCGAGCAGCGGTTCCGCGGAACCGTCCGACGAGGTGGAGCCGTCCGACGAGGTGGAGCTGGCGGGTGAGCTGGCCGGGCGGCACGAGGCGGTGGCGGCGGTGTTGCGGTTCGCCGCGACCGAGATCGTCCCGCGGCTGGCCCGGACCACCGACGAGATCGGCAACGTGCTGCACGCCCTGGACGGCGGGTACGTACCGGCGGGGCCGAGCGGATCGCCGCTGCGGGGACTGGTCAACGTGCTGCCGACCGGGCGTAACTTCTACTCGGTCGACCCGAAGGCCGTGCCGAGCCGACTCGCCTGGGAGACCGGGCAGGCCATGGCGTCCAGCCTGCTGGAGCGTTACCGGGCGGATACCGGGCGCTGGCCGGAGTCGGTCGGCCTGTCGGTCTGGGGCACGAGCGCGATGCGTACCAGCGGCGACGACGTGGCCGAGGTACTGGCCCTGCTCGGTGTCCGTCCGCTGTGGGACGACGCGTCGCGCCGGGTGCACGGACTCGAGCCGATCGAGCTCGCGGAACTCGGCCGGCCGCGCATCGATGTGACCGTGCGTATCAGCGGATTCTTCCGCGACGCGTTCCCGCATGTCGTGGCGATGCTGGACGACGCGGTGCGGCTGGTCGCGGACCTCGACGAGCCCGACGAGGACAACCATGTGCGGGCCCACGCCCGCGCCGACCTGGCCGATCACGGGGATGAGCGGCGTGCCACCCTGCGGATCTTCGGGTCACGTCCGGGGGCGTACGGCGCGGGCCTGCTGCCACTGATCGACAGTCGGAACTGGCGTGACGACACCGACCTCGCCGAGGTGTACGCCACCTGGGGTGGTTACGCCTACGGTCGTGGCGTCGACGGGACACCGGCCCGTCCCGACATGGAAGCCGCCTACCGGCGGATCGCTGTGGCCGCGAAGAACGTCGACACCCGCGAGCACGACATCGCCGACTCCGACGACTACTTCCAGTACCACGGCGGCATGATCGCGACCGTGCGGGCGCTGACCGGCCGGGCACCCGCGGCCTACATCGGCGACAGCACCCGGCCGGAGGCGGTACGCACCCGGACCCTGTCCGAGGAGACCTCGCGGGTCTTCCGCGCCCGGGTCGTGAACCCCCGCTGGCTCGCCGCCATGCGCCGCCACGGCTACAAGGGTGCGTTCGAGATGGCCGCCACCGTGGACTACCTGTTCGGCTACGACGCCACCGCGGGAGTCGTGGCCGACTGGATGTACGAGCGTCTCGCCGAGACCTATGCCCTGGACGCCGACAGTCAGAAGTTCTTCCTCGAGTCGAATCCGTGGGCTCTGCACGGCATCGCCGAACGTCTGCTCGAGGCCGCCGCCCGCGGCCTGTGGGAGCATCCCGAACCGGCCACGCTGGACGGCCTCCAGGAGCTCTACCTGCGGACCGAGGGGCAGCTGGAGGACACCACGGCCGCCACCGAACCCGCCGCGGGGCCGCCGCGGTAGCCCTGACGACCGGACCGCCCGGGTGGCCAGGCGGCGCGATCGAGCCGGGACCACAGTCCCCAGTCGGGGAGCCAGGGCTACCCCCGCTGGAGGCCGTCCGTCCCTTCGCCGCCCCTACCCAACGGCACGTGCGGCCCGCCTACCAGCCACAACGGAGCGCTGCCCGGCCCATCAGCCGGTGTCGGACGGGCCGGCGGTCCCACCACCCGCGCAGGCCCGCTGGGAATCAGCGTGGGCTTCGGGGAAAATGGCCAAGGTGCGGACGACTCTTCTGCTGGTGGGTGACGAGGCGGCGGCCCGCCGCGAGCTGCTGACCACGCTGGTGGACGAGGGCTACGGCGTCGACACCGCCCGTTCGGCGGACCATGCCCTCGCCGTGCTCGCCTCCCGGTCGGTGGATCTGGTCCTGAGCTGCCTCCCACTGGGCACCGAGCCGGGCGCCCTGCCGTTGCCCGACGACCTGGCCGCCCTTGACGATCCCTGGTTCGACCGTCCGGTCTGGCCCGGGGGGACGAGCCGGCCGCCCGCACGCGAACAGCTACCGCCACCCGAGCGGGCCGCACTCGCCGCGGAACGACTCGACACGCTCGTCTACGGCCCGGCCGGACCCCCATCGGTCAGCTTCCCCGTCCCGACGGCGACGGCAACGCCGATGCCGACCTCGGCCCGGACGTCGGAACAGGCACCGGGGCCAGCGGTGGAGCCAGAGCTGGCGCCGATGAGCGGGCTGGAGTTCTGCCGGCAGGTCCGGGCGGGCTGCGACGTCGCGCTGGTCGTGGTGGCCGATCGCGCTGACCCGCAGGGCATCGTCGCGGGTCTTGAGGCCGGCGCCGACGACTTCATCACCGCTCCGCCGTTGTCCGCGGAGGCACTGGCCCGGCTACGCGCCCTGTTGCGCCGTACCCGCCCCGCCGGGCAGGGTCCGGGCCGGGCCTTCAGCGTCGGCGAACTGCAGATCCGGCCGGCTGAGGGGGTGGTGCGTCGCCACGGCGAGGACCAGGCTCTGACCCGCACCGAGTTCCGTCTGCTGTGCGAGCTGGCCGTGGCCGGCGGGCAGGCGGTCAGCCGTCGGCAGCTGATGGAACGGATCTGGGGCTACGACTACTTCGGCGGGGCGCGGATGCTCGACGTCCACGTCCGGCGGCTGCGCCGCAAGGTGGAGGTGGACCCCTCGGCGCCCACCCACATCCTCACCGTGCGCGGTATCGGCTACCGCGTCTGCGCTCCCTCCGGTGGCGACTGACCCCCGGCGAGCACAAGGGCACCCGTCCCTCGAGCGGACGTCCGAGGTGAGGGCTCCCGGGGGAAGGGTTCCGCGTCAGCTGTCGATCGTGGACATGTCGGGGTAGCGGTCGCCGGCGACGGACGCACCAAGGGTTCCCAGACGGTCCGCTTCGGCGTCGGTCAGGGTGATCTCGGTGGCGCTGGCGTTGTCCTCGAGGTAGCGACGGCGCTTGGTGCCGGGGATCGGCACGACGTCGTCGCCCTGATGCTGCACCCAGGCAAGCGCGAGCTGGGCCGGGGTCACCCCCTTGTCGGTGGCGATCTTCTCGATCTCGGCGACCAGCTGGAGGTTCGCCTCGAGGTTGTCGCCCTGCAGTCGCGGGAGGCCGCGACGGAAGTCGTCGGCGGCGACGTCCGCCGTGGAACGCAGGGCGCCGGTGAGAAAACCCCGGCCCAGCGGGCTGTAGGCGACCAGGCCGATACCGAGCTCACGCAGGGTCGGCAGGATGTCCCGCTCAAGATCGCGGGTCCACAGGCTGTACTCGGTCTGCACCGCGCTGATCGGTGCGACGGCATGGGCGCGACGGATCGTCGCCGCCGACGCCTCCGACAGGCCCAGGTAGCGGACCTTGCCGGCGGTGACCAGGTCGGCCATCGCCCCGACGGTCTCCTCGATCGGCACGGTCGGGTCGACGCGGTGCTGGTAGTAGAGGTCGATGTGGTCGACGCCGAGGCGGGCCAGCGAGCCCTCGACGCTGGCCCGGACGTAGTCAGGCCGGCCGTTGATCCCACGGGCCGCCGGGTTGGCCGGGTCCCGGATGATACCGAACTTCGTGGCCAGCACGACCTCGTCGCGGCGGTCCGCGAGGGCGGTGCCGACGAGCCGCTCGTTGGTGTGCGGACCGTACATGTCCGCGGTGTCCAGGAAGGTGACGCCGAGGTCCAGGGCGCGGTGGATCGTCGCGATCGACTCGGTGTCGTCGGTCGCGCCGTAGAAGTCGGACATACCCATGCAGCCCAGGCCCTGCCGGGAAACCCGCAGGCCCGCGGAGCCGAGAGTGACGGTACGCATCAACGGAGGATCCTCTCGTAGTGGGCGATCTTGTGGTCGATGGCGGCCAGGTTGCGCTGTTCCTCGTGCAACCGGTCGAGCACCCGACGGCGGTGCTCGGTGAGCAGGGCCAGCCGGTCCGTCTCGGTGCCGGCACCGGCGCGGGCCAGTCGTGCGTAGCGGGCCATCTCGCGGATCGGCATGCCCGTCAGCCGCAGCCTGGTCAGGAAACTCACCCAGGCGATGTCGGAGGCGGTGTAACGACGATGCGACGAGGCGGCCCGGGCGACCGGTTCCCGCATCAGCCCGGCCCGCTCGTAGTACCGCAGGGTGTGCACGCTCACCCCGGTGGCCTGGGCGGCCTGGGCGATCGTCCAGGTCGACTCGCCGTCACCGGCGTGGCCGTCGGTCGACGTGCCGACGTGGGTGGACGGCCGCACCGGCGGCGATACGGACGCTTCAAGCGTGGCCATGCCACAGACGCTAGGACCTGGAGTGCGCTCGAGGTCAACCATCCGAGGTCAGCGTGGTCAACCGCATGCGACCCGGGTGGCGCGGGAGAGCGGACGTCAGCGCAGGTGCCAGTGCTCGGGTTCGAGGCGCAGCCAACGGTCGACCTCGGCGCGCCACCAGATCCGGGTGCCGCCCCAGGTGGCGGTGCGGTTCACCACCGCGGCCGGTCTGGGTGCCGCCGGGTCGACGCGCATCCGATGGTCCACCGCCTGACGGGTCAGACCGAGCGCACGGGCGATGTCGCCGGAGCCGACAAGCAGCGGAAGCTGATCCACACCTGACGACGTTAGCCAATCACCCCTACCACGCGCCCGTGGAACGGGCCGACCGCACCCCCATCGGTGCGGCTGTGGCCCGCGGTGGTACCAGTGCGTTCCACCGCGCCCGTATCCGGATGGCAGATGCGCAAGTATCCGCGTTGCCACGCCCCCAGCCGGCGGTATGTGCTTGGCTGATCACGCATCCCGCGTCCAACGTGGATCTTCGGTGAGCCGGGGGCGGGAGCAGGCAGGCCGCAGGCGCAGGTAGGAAACGACGACAGTGAGTGTGGACAACAGTGGGTATTGATCTCGCCAAGGGTGCCAGCACCGCCCTCGTCGAAACCACGGGCGTCCTGACCCATATCAGGGTCGGTCTGGGCTGGGACCCGAACAGCCCGGGGGCGCAGGAGTTCGACCTGGACGCGAGCGCGATCGCCCTACAGGACAACGGCCTCGCCCCGAACCGGGGCTATTTCGTCTACTACAACAACCTGAGCACGCCGCGCGGGGAGATCGTGCATCGCGGCGACAGCCTCACCGGGGAGGGCCGCGGCGACGACGAACAGATCGACGTGCGTCTCGATCTGCTTTCGCGCGCGATCACCCGGATCGTGTTCCCGGTGACCATCCACAACGCGGAGTATCGTCGGCAGAGTTTCGGTGACGTGCACAACGCCTACATTCGTGTCGTCAACACCGACACCGACACCGAGCTGGTCCGTTACGATCTGTCCTCCTCCGCTGCCCGCGACACCTCCATGCTGTTCGGTGACCTGCTACGCGAGGGTGACGGCTGGCATTTCCGGGCGCTCGGCGAGGGCGGGGTGCAGGATCTGACCGCGATCGCCCGCTCCTACGGCCTCGACGTCTGATCGCCCTGGACGTCTGATCGCGCCGGGCCGCTGATCAGCGTCGGCCGCGCTGGCCTCGGGCCAGCCGCGGCGGGGCGGGCTGGTGGGGCAGACCGCCGGACAGGCCGGACGCGTTCCCGCCGCCGCGGCGGGACTGGATCAGTCCGTGCACGTACACGACGGCCCCGATGATCACCAGCAGGTCGTCGATGAGGCCGATCGGGCCGAGCGGGATCTCGGGGACGGCGTCCACGGGCGACACCACGTAGGCGAGGCTGCCCAACGTCGCCACGATCCCGCGCACCGGCAGGTCGTAGCGCCGGATCACCACCAGCGCGGCGATCGCCAGCACAAGGCCGACCGCCACGAGCACACCGAGGCCGATCAGCAGCGCGGTTCCGAAGTCACCCATCGTCCACGTCCCCTCGCCCGAACCCGCGCACGTCGTCGACATCCCACGACGCAGCCATGATCTCCTGCGGCATGCCCCGCGGTGACCTGATTCGAACATCCACCGGCACCTCGGTGACGGCCACCCCGTGCCCACCGGCGATCCGCGGCGCCCACCGATGACCCGTAGCGACCGCGGGTGGTGTCGGCTGTCAGATCCGGCGACGGGCGGACAGAGGCGCGATGGCGCCGGTAGGCTTCGTGGTGTGTCCTCCGCGGAGTCGCCGGTGCCCTCCGGCCGGCGCAGTGGCCAGTCCGCTGGTCAACCCACTGGCAGGTTGATGGCCGTCAGTGATGTGCACATCGGCTACGCGGAGAACCGGGGCCTGGTCGAGAGCATCGAGGCGGGTTCCCCCGAGGACTGGCTGATCCTCGGCGGCGACGTCGGCGAGATCGCCGCCGACATCATCGCCATCTGGCGGCTGATGCGCAGCCGTTTCGCCAAGGTCATCTGGGTGCCCGGAAACCACGAACTGTGGACGGCCAAACAGGACCCGCTGCGGCTACGGGGCGACGCCCGGTACCGCTATCTGGTCGCCGCCGCCCGCGACGTCGGCGTGCTCACCCCGGAGGATCCCTACCCGGTCTGGGTCGGCGAGGGCGGGCCGGTGGTCGTCGCCCCGCTGTTCGTCCCGTACGACTACACCTTCCGTCCGGCCGGAACCACCACCCGGGACGAAGCGCTCGACCTGGCTCGCAGCACAGGTGTGGTGTGCACGGACGAATGGCTGCTGCACGCCGATCCCTACCCGCGGATCGACGACTGGTCCCGCGCCCGCGTCACCTACACCGAGCAGCGGCTGGCGGCACTCGATCCGGCTGTTCCACCGGTGCTGGTCAACCACTGGCCGCTGGTCCGTCAGCCCTGCGACGTCCTGCGGTACCCGGAGTTCGCCCTGTGGTGCGGTACCACCGCCACCGCCGACTGGCACCTGCGTTTCCGCGCGGCGGCGGCCGTCTACGGTCACCTGCACATTCCCCGCACGACCTGGTACGACGATGTCCGCTTCGAGGAGGTCTCGATGGGGTATCCGCGGGAACGGGCCGCGTGGGAGGCGTACGGCCGGCCGTACATCGGGCCGCGTCAGATCCTGCCGTACGTACCGCGGCCCGAGCGTAAACGGGTGGGCACCGCGTCCGGCGACGCGTCGGCGACGGCGTCGGCGCGAGGCTGACGCCCGGTGCTCTCGAGCCTGCTACCCGCTGCGGCCATCGCGGTCGAGGCGTTCGAGGACGAACCGGCCGCCGTGCTGTTCCCCGAGGAGTCGGCGTTGCTCGCCCGGGCGGTGGAGAAACGCCGACGCGAGTTCACCACCGCCCGCATCTGCGCGCACAAGGCGCTGCGCCAGCTCGGCCTGCCGCCGGCGCCGATCCTGCCCGGCCCGCGCGGCGCCCCCGGGTGGCCCGCCGGCGTGGTCGGCAGCATCACCCACTGTGCCGGTTACCGGGCGGCCGCCGTCGCCTGGTCCCGTGACGTTTACACCCTGGGTATCGACGCCGAGCCGAACGAGCCGAACCCGCCCGGTGTCACCCACGAGATCACCGTCGCGGACGAGGCGGACCGCCTCGCCGCGCTGACCGCGTCCCACCCGGCCGTCCGGTGGGACCGCCTGCTGTTCAGCGCCAAGGAATCGGTGTACAAGGCCTGGTTCCCGCTGGCTCAACGCTGGCTGGGTTTCGAGGACGCCCACCTGAGCCTCGAGCCCGGCACCGCACCGCTCGCCCAGACCATCGACGCCCTCGACGGCCCGGTCGGCCCGGTCGGCCCGGTCGGCCCGGTCACGACGGCTGGCGCCGCGGTGACAGCGGCGGGGCATGCGGGCGGGAGCCACGGTGGCCTCACGGCCACGCAGAAGCTGGTGCGAGCCGAAGGAACGTTCAGCGCACGACTGCTGGTCGCGGGTCCCGCGCTCGGGTCAGGCACCCTGACCGGCTTCGACGGACGTTGGCTCGTCGGCGAGGGCCTGCTGATCACCGCGATCACCGCCACACACATCGACGGCGTCCCAGCCTCGTCGGTCACCGCGTGATGCGCCGACGAGGACGTCGCCCCCGCCCGGCCGGCCGCTTCCGCCCCGCGGGCCGCACCGGCCCCGGTTCCCACCCCGCGGGCCGCCGCCCGCGCACCCGTGGCGTCGAGGGCCGCAAGCCCCGATAGCGCCTGCGAGGAGGAAAGCGTGGGGCTCAGAACGGAATGGGCCGCACCACCGTCACCGCGACCGGCAGACCGTCGTACCGCTGCTCGACAGCGGCCACCTCGACCAGGCTCTCGACGCCGATGTCCACGGCTTCGCCCCGCGCCCCGATGCCCAGCGACGTGAGGACAGTTCCGCGTCGCCGCCAGTAGTCCAGGTCCGCCGAGACACGATCGCGGATCTCGCTGAGACAGGCGTGGGAGTGGCGAGCCGATGCGACTCGGATATGACGCGCGTCAGATCTCCCGGCGATGACCGCGTCAATTCCAGCAGCGTGTTCCTCCGTCCGGTAGACCGTCACCACACCCCGGGCGGCGGAGACCACCACACCACCGTAACCCTGACCGTGGTGGGCACCGAGTATCAGCTGGAGTTCCAGTGCGATGTGGTCGATGATGTTCTGATCCGTCGGGCCGGGATCGGATGCGCCCACTGGCTCGCGGGAATTCATGACGTGGTTCTCCCACCTGTCTCGAATGCGACACCAGCATAACCCGCGACTGGCCGGGAGTTCGGTATCCGACCGTCACTGCCGCGGCATCGGAATCCGTGGCTCTGGCACGGTGTTCAGCGCCCGGTGCAGGCTGCCGAAGTGCTTGTGGTGTTCGTCGAAGGGAACCGCGATGGTGTGCACCCCGAACCGGGCCAGCACGGGTTCCGTCCACGGCGCGCTCGCCGTCGAGACCAGGGCCGCCGGCTCGTCGCCCACCGCGGCCAGCCGCGCGGCGGGCAGGAAGAAGACTCCGGCGGCGAAGGCGGCGACCATCTCCGGTGCCAGCGGGCAGACCGCCAGGTCGATACTGCGCAACGCGTCGACAAGCGTGGTCTCCCGGCCGACGATGCCCACTCCGTCCGGGCCGCCAAGCCCCTCGGTGCCGTACTCGCTGCCGGCCTTCTCCCGGTCGACGCTGCCTTCGCCTCCCCCGAAGCCGGCCCGCCCGTTTCCGGCGCCCCAGTGCCCGCCTACCTCGTATCCGCCGCCTTCATAGCCCACATCTTCGTACCCGCCACTCGCATAGCCGCCACTCGCGTAGCCGGAGTCCGCATAGCCGGAGCCCGGATAGCCGGAACCCGGATAGCCGGAACCCGGATAGCCGGGGTCGCGGTAGCCGCCGCCGCGGTCCGCCGCGCCGTACCCGCTGGGGTCGGGCCGCTCGACGACACGGCTCTCGACGACGGCCGGGGCGTTCAGGCGATCGGCCGCCACCAGCGCGATGCCGGGGCCGAGGCCGAGCCAGTGGTCCAGATGCGGCTCGGCGGGCCGCCGCAGTTCGTCGCGGACCCGCACGACATGGGTGAACGAGGCCCTCAGGTAGGGCCGCAGCAAGCCCCACACCGCCGGGCTGGTCCGCGCGCCGGTGGCCAGGATGGCGACCCCACCGCAGGTCACCACATCCCCGCCGGCGAGATACAGCGGCGCTGGCACCCGCACCTCGGCCGAGCGCCCCCGCAGTCCGCGCAGCACGGCGGCCATCACCACCGTCTCCCGCGCCCGTTCCCGCCGACGCAGCCGGCCCACGGCCACCGCACCACCAAGATCGACATAATGGTCCCGCGGGAACATCAGACCGGACAGCGGTCGCAGCGCGTAGCTCTCGTCTCGCCGCTCGGCCCCCGCCCCCGACCGCGGCCCGATGACACCGCCGCCGGCTCCCGCCTCCACGAGCAGCCGAGGCTGACGCAGCACCACCGGCGCCAACGCCGGCACCGACCAGTCCCGCAGCGCGTCCCGAGCGGCCAGCAGCCGCGCGTCGTCGTCCGCGCTCACCGCCCGCGCCGCGAGCTCCAGCAGGACGCTGCGGGGAAGTGTCATCAGCAGTTCGGCCGGCGAACGCGGCTCCACACCAAGCTCGACCAGCGCCGCCCGCGCCGTCGCCGACTCCGCTGCCGCCCGCACCGGATCGTAGGCCGGACGGCCCGCTCGAAACACGAACGTCTCGACCGGCTGCACCACCGTCGGACTCTGCACCAGCACCATCGGCACCGTCGGAGCCGGCGGCGCCACCGACCCGTTCACCGCCGATCTGCTCCTCGCCGGCCCGTTCATCCCCGGCCCGCTGACCGCCGACTCACCAGGCCCCGGCCCGGTCGCCACCGGCCAGCGCCCGCGCCGCTCATCCCAGCCTGCCCGCCCGCCCCTTCCCGGGACCTCGGCAATCATCTAGCCAATTCCCGACGCGTGTCCTTCACTCGCACATTATGCGCACCCCGTGAATCCTCACCCGCAACGTCCCGCCAGCACCCCGGACAATTCGCCTGCCGACCATCCCGAATGCCCGGTATTTCCAGAACCCGGACGTCCGGCACCCCAGAACAAAAAGATTACCGAGATTACGACATCACCTGGCAGCTCCCGACAGGTCATGACGCGGACGTCAGAAAACCAGCTCGCCCACGGCCCAGACGGCGGCCATGGCCACACCGGCGAACAGTTCCACGAGGACACCGACACCGAAGGCGACAATCGCGGCCCAGGTGGTGGCGGCGGCGGTGCGATGATCACCGAGGCGGACGAGCTCGGCCACGTAGACGCCGAGCACCCCGCCGATCAGCAGGCCGATCACCGGGATGACGAAGAAGCCGACGATCGCGCAGGCCAGGCCGATCGCGAGGCTCGGCCAGGGAACTCCACGCCCGGCGGTGGCCCGGGCCGGCAGGATGTACTTGGTCAGCGCGCCGATCACGAACAGGGCCGTCATCAGCGCGAGCACGATCCAGCGGCCGACCCCGCCGCCGTCCGCGATCACCCACCACAGGCCCGCGCCCCAGACCAGGACGAGCCCGGGCAGCACCGGAAGCACGACACCGACCAGTCCGACTGCCATCACTGCGGCGACGGCCAGAAGCTGCGCGGTACTGATGGTGTGCCCTCCCTCTTCATCCACCTTTTCGGCGACGTTACCGGCCCACCGACACCTTGCGGGACAGCATGACAAACGTCCGACTCCCGCGCCCACGACGACAACGAAGGCAACGGCGACAACGATCAGAACCGCCGCGGCGCCGGCGGACGGCGAGCCAGGGCTACCGGGTCGGGGTCGGGGGCGGGCCGGCGTTGCGATCGGCGATGCGACGGGCTTCGGCGGCGAGGGTCGCGCGCAGGTCCGCGGGGGCGAGCACCTCGACACCGTCGCCGAGGTCACGCACCTGGCCGAGGGCGACCCGCGGGCCCTCGGTGGACAGGTCGACCACTCGCCAGCCGTCCGCGTCGGGGGGCGAGGCGGTGGCCTGGGCGTCCCGTGCGGCGACGGGACCGACCGCCAGACGCAGGTCGGCGAAGGCGGCGGGCGAGAGCCGCAGCCGGCAGGTCCAGCGCATCAGTGAACGGGCGAAGTCGTCACCGGCCTCGCGCCACCAGGTGGCGAGGTCGAACCCGGCCGGACGGTCGAACGTCTCGGCCCGCGCGACCACCCGGGTTATCCGGGCGATCCGGTAGCTCAGGACGCGTCCGCGATGTCGGGCGACGAGGTACCAGACACCGGCCTTGCACACGAGACCCAACGGATCGACGCGACGAGTCGTCACATCACCGTCACGTGGGGTGTAGGTGAGGTCGAGGCGGCGGGCGGTCCAGACCGCCTCGGCGAGGGCGGACAGGTGCGGCACGGGCTCCGCCCGCCGAAACCAGCCGGGGGCGTCCAGCAGGAATCGGTGGTGCACCTGACCGGCGTGTATTCGGGGCCGCGGCGGCAGCGCGGCGAGGACCTTGGTGCGGGCGGCCGCGGCCGCGGTGGCGAGCCCGAGACCTGCCAGGATCTGCGGCCCGGCCCCGGCGAGCAGCAGGGCGGCCGCCTCATCCCCGGTGAGGCCGTCAAGATCGGTACGCCAGCCATCGGTGAGTCGGACCCCGCCGTGGCGCCCGGGTTCGGTCCACAACGGGACGCCCGCGTCCTGCAGCGCGGCGATGTCACGACGGACCGTGCGCAACGACACCTCGAGTTCGGCCGCCAGCTCCGGTGCCGTCGCCCGGCGGACGGCCTGCAGATACAGCAGCAGCGCGGTCAGTCGGCTCGAGCGCATCCCGGGATGCTAGCCGCGAAACAGGGACATCACCCGTCCTCGTCAGCCGCCGCCGGCACCCGAATCGCGACCAGCACGACGATGTCCACAGCACGAGGACGACAGCAGGACGAAGATGACAGCAGGACACGGACCTCGGTAGCACGCGAGCCGTCGACAGGACGAGATCGCCGGAAGGACGGGGATGCCGGGAGGGGGACGGGTGCTCCGGCAGGACGGGGCACCCGGCGGGGGTGGTGACAGGCGCCGGCTGCCTGGGCATACCAGCTCTGCCATGACTGACGGGGGAGCAGGGCAGCCGGAGCGCCGGGTGCGGACGCGCCGCGAGCAGCGTGGCCGACGGCCGGACACGGCGCGATCACGCGTGACCAGGCCGCTGCTGACCGCTGGGCGGCCGTCGGGCGCGGACCAGCCGCCTGGGCGCCGGGCGGCCGTGGCCCTGGGGGGCGTCGCCACCGTCGCCGCCGCTGTGGCCGCGGCGATCTGGGTGCCGTCCCTGTTGTACGGCGAGCACGGTGCGTCCCGGGCGACGTTGCAGGCCGCGCTGCTCGCCATGATCGCGGCGGCGCTGGTGGCCGGCGCGCTGGCGCTGGTCGCCACCCAGCTTCGAGCCGCCTCCGAGCGGGCCGGGCGGCTCATGACCACCCAGCAGGTCGGTGGGCGCTACACCAGCGCGGTCGGCCAGCTCGCCGCGGACGCCGTCGAGGTGCGCCTCGGCGGGATCTACGCGCTCGGCCGCATCGCCCGCGACTCCCCCGTCGACCAGGCCACGGTCGTCGAGGTGCTCTCCGCGTTCGTCCGGGCCCGCAGCACGGACGCGGCACGCCGCACGGCGGCCTCGGCGCAGCGCGGCCCGCTGGGGGAGGTGACGCCGGCGGCCGACATCCGGGCCGCGGTCCAGGTCCTCGCCGGACTACCCCACCTCGACGGCGTCGCCCGCGCCGACCTGCGCCACGCCGATCTCACCGGCCCGGCGACGTTGCGTGAGCTGGGACTGTCCCGGGCGAATCTGCGCCGGGTCCGCCTCGACCAGGCCGACCTGACCGGGGCGGATCTGAGCTTCGCCGACCTGCGCGGCCTGGAGCTGTCCTTCGCCCTGCTCGGCGGCGCCGACCTGACCGGCGCCGACCTGACCGGCGCCCGGCTGTCCGGGGTGACGCTGCGCGGCGCCCGGCTGTCCGGTGCGAACCTGCGTGACGCCCATCTGATCGGGACCGACCTCTCCCAGGCACGCCTGATCGGCACCCAGCTCACCGGCGCCGAACTACCGGGCATCGCGCTCGCGGGGGCGCGTCTGCTCGGTGCGGATCTCACCGACGCGAGGATGGTCGGCGCGGAACTCGCCGACGCCGAACTGGTCGGGGCGAACCTCACCGGCGCCACGTTGACGAAGGCGCACCTGCGCGGCGCGGACGTCACCGGCGCCGACCTGACCGGCGCGGATCTGACCGGTGCCGACCTCACCGGCGTCGCCTCCCTCACCCAGGCCCAGGTCGACAGCGCCCAGGGCGGCCCGCGCACCCTCCTGCCCGCCGGCCTGCGCCGCCCCGCGCTCTGGACCCCCCGTTCCGACGACGACCCCTTCCCCGACCCGGCGCCCGACCCGGCCACCTAACCAGCCAGATCACGCCCCACGCCCCACGCCCCACGCCCCATACGGCTGCGGTCACCGTCCGTAAACCGTGTCAGTAGATGGCACGGTTGACCCCGCAGGATGGCGAGGTGACGACATCCTGGCAGGACTTCGCCGATGCCCAGCCCGCCCTCGAAGCGACCGCCCGCGGCCGGTTCGAGGCGTTCCGCCACCATGTACTGGCCACCTTGCGACTGGACGGTTCCCCGCGTACCAGCGGCATCGAGACGACGTTCAAGCTCGGTGAGCTGTGGCTGGGCAGCATGCCCGGCGCCCGCAAGGCCGCTGACCTGCGCCGCGACCCCCGCTTCGCCCTGAGCGCCAATCCCGGCCCCGGCACCGACATGGTCGGCGGCGACGTCCGCGTCGCCGGCCTCGCCCGCTGGGTGGGCGACCCGGCGACGCTGGCCCGCTTCGCCGACGCGGCCAACCCACCCGAACCGTTCGATCTCTTCCGCGTCGAGCTCACCGAGGTCGTCCGCACCAGCGTGGACGAGTCCGCGCAGGAGATCATCCTGGAGAGCTGGCGGCCCGGCTACACCGCCATCCGCGTCCAGCGTCGCGGCAACGAAGCTGATCAGCCTGCCGAATCCTGGTCCGCCGTTCCCCGCGCGACGGCCGAGCCGGGTGACGAAACGTAAGCCACCAGGCAACAGGTGCTCACCGCTCACGGGCCGGGAACACCACTCTCGAGGGACGCCACGGCAACCGACATGAAGATCGGTAGGAAGTTCGCAGCCGTCAACGAGATTGGTAGTTTCGTGAGTTTGTCGCCGCGCAATCCCAAAGTGGCCGTCAGCGTCGTGTTCGTGGCCGCCATGTTCATGTCGATCATGGATGTCACGATCGTCAACGTCGCGCTGCCCACGCTCGGGCGCGAGTTCGACATCGGGCCGTCCGGGCTCAGCGCCATCTCGGTCGGCTACCTGGCCAGTCTCGCGGTGGTGATCCCGGCGTCCGGCTGGGTCGGCGACCGGTTCGGCGGACGGCGCACCCTGCTCGTCGCGGTGGCGCTGTTCACCGTGGCCTCGGTGCTGTGCGGGCTCGCGAACAGCTTCGCCGAGCTGGTGGCCTTCCGCATCCTGCAGGGCATCGGCGGCGGACTGCTCACCCCGACCGGGATGGCCATGCTGTTCCGGGCCTTCCCGCCACAGGAGCGGGTGCGCGCCTCGGGCATCCTCACCGTCCCGATGGCGTTCGCACCCGCACTGGGCCCCGTCCTTGGCGGTCTGCTGGTGACGGACCTGTCCTGGCGCTGGGTGTTCTTCGTGAACCTGCCGATCGGCCTGTTCGCGTTCCTGTTCGGGCTGCTCTACCTGCCCGAACACGTCGAGCCCGACGCCGGACGGTTCGACCTGCGCGGTTTCCTGCTCTCCGGCTTCGGCTTCGCCCTGGTCATGGTGGGCATCAGCGAGGGCCCGGAACGCGGCTGGACCTCCCCGGTGATCGTCACCAGCCTGGTGGTCGGTGTCGCGCTGCTCGTCGCCCTGGTCGTCGACCAGCTACGTTCCCGCGCTCCCCTGCTGCATCTGCACCTGTTCGCCGACCGGCTGTTCCGCTCCACCAACGCGGTGATGTTCCTGGCCACCGCCTCCTTCCTCGGCAGTCTGTACATCGTCGCCCTGTTCTTCCAGGACGGCCTGGGGCTGTCCGCGCTGAACTCCGGCCTGTCGACCTTCCCCGAGGCCTTGGGCGTCATGGTCGGTTCCCAGATCGCCAGCCGTGTCCTGTACCCCGCGTACGGTCCCCGCCGGATCATGGTCGGTGGTCTGCTCGGTGTCGGCACGATGGCCGGGCTGATGTCCCTCGTCGGCTTCGACACGAACCTGTGGTGGATGCGCCTGGCCATGTTCGGCCTGGGCTACTCGATGTCCCACGTCTTCGTCCCGACCCAGGCCGCGGCGTTCGCCCGGGTCAGTCCCGCCGAGACCGGACGGGCCTCCACCCTGTTCAACGCCCAGCGCCAGCTCGGCGGCGCCATCGGTGTGTCGATCCTGTCCACGGCGCTCGCCGCCGTCGGCACCTCCCATCTGGTCGGCGGCCAGCCGGCGCCCAACCTGACCAGCTACCACGTGGCCTTCCTGGTGGCCGCCGGACTCGCCTTCCTCGGCACGCTGGCCGCCCTGACCATCCACGACGCCGACGCCGACCACACCCGCCTCCCCCCGGACCCCACCCCTGCCACCCCGCCCGACCAGGACGACCCCCCCGCCTCCCAGGACCGATCCCCGCAGGCATCTCGATTGCCCTAGACGGGCTACCTGCTCGTGGATCCGGAAGGTGGACGGGGCGGCCGCGGGAGGGCGTCAACACCGTTGATTATCATGGTGGCGACGGGGGTCGGGACGACGGTGAACGCGGAGGCGCGGCGACGGCATGAACGAGCGGACACCCAGCCAGTCGGACGACACCCCACCACCCGACAGCACCCCCACCTCGGACGACACCTCACCGCCCGAAGGCACCCCGCCACCGGATGACGCCGCGCGGGAGGCGGAGTCCGCGGGAGGCGGGCGGCGCACCCGTAGGCCGCGGCGGACGCCCCGGGGGACGTTGTCGCGGGAGGTGCTGATGGCGGCGGCCATCCAGGTGGTGGACACCCAGGGCGCGGGGGCGTTCAGCATGCGGGCGCTCGGTGCGTTCCTCGAGTGTGATCCGACCGCGATGTACCGGCATTTTCGGACGAAGAACGCGCTGCTGGACGCGTTGCTCGACAGTGTTGTGCGGGAGGGTTCCGCGGAACTGCCGCAGTCCGACGACCCGCGCGCCGACATCCGGGCGAACTTCCGCCAGCTGCGCCGGTCCCTGCTCGCGCACCCGACGTTGGCACCGCTGGTGCTGCGCCGCCCACCGGGGGTCGGCGCCTACTGGGAACGATCCGATCATGCCGTCGCCCAGCTTCACCGGGCCGGCATGGATCCGGTGGACGCCGCGAACGTCTACCAGACGCTGCTGTTCTACACGCTCGGTCACACCCTGTCCGAAGCCCGCCAACTCGCCCGAGCCCTCGAGCGCGAGGGAGCGGGCGCCGACGGCGGACCGGTCGCGTCCGTCGACGCACCGCCGGAGCGCCATCCGGATCTCTCCGACGTGGCGCCGCACCTGCGGGACGACAACGAGGCCCAGTTCCTCGCCGGTCTCGACCTGATCCTGCGCGACCTGCCCCGCTGACCGGCCACCGACCAGGCCACGGAAGGCGGCCCTGGCCACGGATGCCGTCACGGATCTGGACCCGGCTCTGGACGGGGATGCGGCGGTGGCCCACGGTGGGTACCCCGCTGCGGGTACCGGACGGCGCTGCCTTGCTACGGTACGACAGGGCCCGAGCCGCGGGACAGTACCAAATTCTCTCACGGTGGCACACCAGTCATGGTGGTGGCGCCCGTCACTCGACGCCACGAGGTCGCACACATCCAAGATCGGATCGCCGCATGAGGTTGCTCGACGGGCGGTCGATGGCCGCCGAGATCGGCCGGTACGTCATCGATGAGGCCGACCGGCTGATGAGCGCGGGCAGGACACCGACGCTCGCGGTGGTCCTTCCGACCGCGGATCCCGCTGCCAGTTCCTACACGCACATCCTCGAGCGCACGGCGGGCAAGGTCGGTGTGCGCTGCGAGCCGCACGTCCCGATCGGCGGTCCGACGGCGCTGCTGGACGCCATCGACGCCCTGGCCGTGGACCCGCTGGTCGACGGCATCATCGTGCAGACGCCGCTGCCCGCCGGGATGAGCTCACGGGAGGTGGGCGAGCGCATCCCGGTCGAGAAGGACGTGGACGGGATGAACCCGGCCAGCCTTGGCCGGCTCGCCCTGGGCCTGCCGGGGTTCGCCCCGGCGACGGCCTCCGCCGTGGTGGAGATCCTCATCCGGGCACGTATCCCGATGGCGGGGGCCCGGGCATGTGTGATCGGCCGCGGGCCGGTGGTGGGCAAGCCGGTCTCCCTGCTGCTGCTCGCCGAGGACGCCACCGTCACCATCTGCCATTCGCGGACGAACGATCTGATCTCGATCGCGCACGAGGCGGACATCATCGTGTCCGCCACCGGGCGGCCTCGCCTGGTCGGGGCCGGGTTCGTCCGGGCCGGCGCGACCGTCATCGACGTCGGGACCTCCGTCACCACCGGTGGCCAGGTCGGGGACGTGGACGCGGCCGCGATCGCGCCGGTGGCCGCGGCGCTGACACCGGTACCGGGTGGCGTCGGACCGGTCACCACGATGCTGCTGCTGCGCAACACGATCCGCGCCGCCCAGCAGCTCTAGCCTCGACCGGCCCCGGTTCTGGCCCCGGTTCTGGCCGGCACCAGCGGCCTGGACCGCAAGCCGGTCAGTGGGCGGCGCACAACGGTTCGGCCAGGTGCACACGGTTGCGGCCGGCGGCCTTGGCTTCGTAGAGGGCGGCGTCGGCGCGGGAGAGCAGGGTCGCGAGGTCACCGCGGGGGTCGTCCGTGGTCGCGACGCCGACGGACACGGTCACGGACAGGGGCGGTCGGCCGTCGAGCAGGCAACGGGTGGCGGCGATCTGCAGGCGGATGCGCTCGGCCACGGCCAGGGGGCTGTCCCGCTCCTGCTCGGCCAGCAGGACGACGAACTCCTCACCCCCGAAGCGTCCGACGAGATCGTGCGGTCTGGTCGCGGCACGCAACGCGTCGGCGACGGCGAGCAGGATCAGGTCGCCGACGAGATGACCGAAGCGGTCGTTGACCCGCTTGAAGTGATCGATGTCGACGAGCAGGACCGACAGCGGCCGTCCGGTTCGTCGGGCTCGGCCGAGTTCACGCTGGGCGACCTGATGCCAGTAGGCGGGATTGGCCAGGCGGGTCTTCGCGTCGCAGCGGGCGGCGTGCAGCAGCTCGGTGTGCAGCAGGCTGCGTTGCAGCAACAACATCGGTGGGGTGACGGCCAGCATCAGGTAGGGACTCACCGACCACAGCACCGACACGATGATCGCCGCGCAGGTCTCCGCGGCCCAGGTCGGCACCGCCTCACCCCGTTCGACGCCTGGCTGGCCGACCCGTCCCACCTGCCCCGCCCATCCCACCCGGATCGCCTGGATGGACCGGAGGGGATGGGTGGGCTGGCGGGGGTGGGTGGGTGGCCCCGTGATGGTGGTGATGTGCGGAGCGGTCTCGCCGAGCCAGGCACCGAGACCGTCGGCCCGGCCGTGACGGTGCAGGCCCAGCCCGGGCAGAGCGGCCAGCAGCGGGTGCACCGCGACCGCCACGAGGAAGGCGGTGGTGGCCGCGCCCGAGCCGATCAGATCCTCGACCGTGAACGGTCCGTCGGTCGGGCTGAGCAGCAGATGCACCGTGGACGCGCCGAACCCGGCGATCCCCAGTGTCGCGGCCTGGAACATCCGCAGGTGTGGCGGACGGGCCGGCTCGGTACGTCCGGCCAGCCAGCACAACGGCAGACCGATCACCGTCGAGTACAGCGGTGGCAGCAGGACCGCCACGGCCAACGCCCAGCTGGCCAGCAGATCGTGGCGTGACATCCGGGTGGCGGCGAGGTCCGCGCCAAGCCGCGCGGACATCAGGACGGCCACCGACCCCAGCACGAGGAACACCGCGAACGTCCCCACGTCGGCCCATCGCGGACGGGCCCCCGCCGCGGCGAAACCGACCAGCACCAGCCAGCACGCGGTCACCGTCACGATGCGCCGCAGCACCGTCTGCGGCGCCCGCCACAGCATCCAGCCACGTCCGACGAACAGCCCGACCGCGCCGACCGGCCCGGCCCCCGCGAACCCATCCCGCCCACCGACCGCGAGCACACCACCATCCCGAGCCGACGCGTCCCGAGCCGACGCGTCCCGCGTGGTGCGGTCGTCGCGCATCGCACCGTCTCGCGCGGCTCCCTCTCGGGTGGCCGCGGTCTGGCCCCCGGGTGGACGGCTGATCGCCGTCACCGCGGCGCCCAGACCCGCCATCCGCAGCGTCGGCGAGCACGTGCGGGTCGTCTCCGGGATCGTCTCGACAGCCGGCGACCGGCGTCGGAACAGGCCCCGGGCCCGGCGCAGAACCCGGCTCAGGGGGCGTGCTGGACGAATACGAAACGGCATTGGCGGAGCGCCTTCCTCGTTCTGGTCCACGGCCGCCGTGCTCGGCCGGGACCTCCCGGCGATTCCAACCTCGTCGTTGCTACTCACAGTAAATCGTTGAGAACGAAGAGTACGAAGTGATGCGCGAGATTCGCAACTCCCGTAATGGCGCGACTAACCGCCACACCTCGTTCGCCGGACGCCTTTGAACCCGCGGACGTGCCGCCAGTCCGTTCCAGAAATGCCAGCTGACCTGCGGTGATGAATACCGCAGCCGAAAGCCCGGCGGCGTTCGGGGAAGCCCGGGCGCCCCACCGCGACCCTGACGAGAGACCACACCCGACACGCCCGGGAAACCGACTTGCTCACCGTCGGGGGCAGCACAGGGACCAGTCACAGACCAGCCCCGGACCAGCCCCGGCCGGCAGTCATCCACGACGGAACCAGCCCGACCGGCCGCCGGGACCAGCCCGACCGGCCGGACTCAGGTGGTACGCGCGACGGCCTCGACCATGGCGGTGGTCAGGGTGGCCAGGTCGTCCGATGTCGTGATGTAGGGCGGCATGGTGTAGACGAGTCGACCGAACGGACGTACCCACACGCCGAGTTCCACCAGCAGGGGTTGGATCACGGCCATGTCCACCGGCTCGCGGGTCTCGATGACACCGATGGCGCCGAGCACCCGCACGTCGGCGACCCCCGGCAACGCCCGGGCCGGGGCGAGCCCCGTGCGCAGACCCCGCTCGAGGGCGCCGACCCGCTCCCGCCACGGCGAGGCCAGCAGCAGTTCGACGTTGGCCAACGCGATCGCGCAGGCCAACGGGTTGGCCATGAACGTGGGACCGTGCATGAACGCCCCGACCGGCGACGCCGCCACCCCGTCCGCGACCTCGTCGGTGCACAGTGTCGCGGCCAGCGACAGGTACCCGCCGGTCAGCGCCTTCCCGACGCACATGATGTCGGGGCTGATCCCGGCATGGTCACAGCCGAACAGTGCGCCGGAGCGGCCGAAGCCGACGGCGATCTCGTCCGCGATCAGCAGCACCTCGTGCTCGTCGCACAGCGCCCGCACCCGGGCGAGCCACTCGGGCGCGTAGAACCGCATCGCCCCCGTTCCCTGGACCACAGGCTCGAGGATGACCGCCGCGACCTCGTGGGCGTGGGCGGCCAGCAGCGCGGCGAACTCGGCCAGGTGGACGTCCTCGCATGCCTCGTCGAAGCCGCACGTCGGCGGCGGGGCGAAGATGTGCTGGGGCAGCAGGTGGCTGAACAGATGGTGCATGCCCGCGTCCGGATCGCAGACCGCCATCGCACCGGAGGTGTCCCCGTGATAGCCCCGCCGGATCGTCAGCAGCCGCGTACGTCGTGGACGCCCACGCCCCGTCCAGTACTGCAGGGCCATCTTGATGGCCACCTCGACGGCGACCGATCCCGAATCGCTGAAGAACACGCGGCGTAGCGGTCGCGGCGTCATCTCGACGAGTGTCTCGGCGAGGCGCACCGCCGGCTCGTGGGTCAGGCCGCCGAACATGACATGGGACATGTCCGCCAGCTGCCGGTGGGCCGCCGCGTCCAGGACCGGGTGCCGATACCCGTGGATCGCCGCCCACCAGGACGACATCCCGTCGATCAGCTCACGCCCGTCGGTCAGCCGCAACCGCACGCCACTGGCCTGCGCGACCGCGAACAGCGGTGCCGCTGCCGGCGGTGCGTACGGATGCCAGACGACCCGCTGATCCCGCGCCACCAGATCACCGGCCACCTCACGAGCACCGGCACCGTCGGGACCACCGAGGTCACCGAGGTCACCGAGGTCACCGCCGGGACGAGCCAGCCGATCGGGGGGCGGATTCGCCGCACGGGCCGGTTCCGGCACCGCTTCGGGTACCACCTCGGGCGCCGACCCGGACATCTGCGCAGTCACACCTCCACTTTGGCGCATCCCGCCCGCGGACGCGGACACCCGGCCGCCGGATCAGCCGGCCCCAGCCCGGCCGGCCCGGCCGACGCCCCCACCTCGAGTCGGCGCTCGGCCCGCCCGGCAGGATGTTCCCGTGGTCATCCCGATTCACGACATCAATCCGCTCAGTCGACGACCCGTGGTCACCTGGCTGCTGATCGCTGCCAACGTCGTGATCTTCGTGTTCCTCGAGCCCGTGGTCAGCTCGGTCGCCGGGATCGCCACCTCGCCGCCACAGAACGTCTGCGAGCAGCAGCGGTTCTTCCAGGAATGGGGCGCGATACCGCGCGAGCTCGTCCACAACGTGCCACTGGGCACCGTGAACTCCGGGCATATCGGCGTGGACGCCGCCGGGAACGCCGGCTGCATAATCCAGTATCCACCAAGCTTCGAGAAGATTCCCGTGCTCTCGGTGCTGACCGCCATGTTCCTGCATAGCAGCTGGCTTCATCTCATCGGCAACATGCTCTTTCTCGGCGTGTTCGGGAACAACCTCGAGGACCGCATGGGCAGGCTCTTCTACCTGCTCTTCTACCTCGCCTGCGGGTATACGGCGACCTATGGATACGCCCTGTTCGAAAGCGGCTCGTCGGGTACGATGATCGGCGCTTCCGGCGCGGTGGCCGGAGTGCTCGGCGCCTACCTTGTGTTGTTTCCGCGGGCCCGTGTCATCGGACTCGTCTCGGTGCTCTTCTTCATCCCCTTCTGGCTGCCGGCATGGATCGTGCTGGGATTCTGGTTCGCTCTGCAGTACGTGTACTTCACCGGCTTCGGTGTGGCCGATGGCGGTGGCGTCGCCTATGGTGCGCATGTTGTCGGATTCCTGGTGGGCGCGCTGCTGGTCGCACCATTCATCCGGCGACTGCGCGCGGCCGGACCGGGAGTCGCCCCACCTGTTCCGCAACATCGCTGGATTCGCGGCACCGGACGCGCCTCGAACACCCGCCCGTCGCCGAACGCTCGGCATCGACGCGGCTACTGACAGCCTCACCGGGGGTGACTGTCACCCTTCGCGGGCGAACCGCCACGGCGGGCCTTGGCCGCGTGCCAGACAGGGGGTGACCTGCGCTTATTTCGCTGGCATCCCCCGAATAGGTCAGGCAGGCTGAGCCGGTCATGAGCTGTCCGCCCGGGTCGCCTTCCACGCCTGGCCACGCCGTCACCGGCCCACCGGCCGGGGGCCCGGACGGGGACCGTGGTGATGCCGGTGGTCGCACGCCCTCGCGGTACCGGCTCACGCTGGCGACCCCGGGCGCGCGCAGGTTCCTGCCCGCCGCCTTCATCGGACGGCTGCCCCTGGCGATGCACACGATGGGAACAGTGCTGTTCGTCCAGAACCGCACCGGGTCGTACGCGGTCGGGGGTGGGGTGGCGGCCTGCGGGGCGATCGCCGAGGCGATGTGCGCCCCCGTGATCGGTCGGGCTCTGGACCGGTACGGGCAGGCCCGCATCCTTGTGCTCGGCGTCTGCGGGCATCTGCTGGGCGTCGTGGCCCTGCTGACGGCGGTGTGGTCGGATGCGCCACGCCCGACCTGGTTCGCGGCCGCGGTGCTGGCGGGAGCCTGCCTGCCGCCGGTGGGCAGCTGCGCCCGAGCCCGATGGAGCCGATTACTGGCCGGCTCGACGTTGCTGCCGACGGCGTTCGCGCTGGAGGCGGCACTCGACGAACTGGTGTTCATTCTGGGTCCGACCCTGGCGACCGCTCTGGTGGTCATGGTCGCTCCGGCCAGCGCGCTGGTGGTCTCGGCGTCCCTGCTGGTGGTCGGAGCGCTGAGCCTGGCCGTACAGCGCGGCACCGATCCGGGCCCCCACGGGGCGGACACGGCGCGCCAGCGGCGGATCGTGCGGCTCCCGGCGGTTCGGGCGCTGATGGCGATCATGTTCGCGATCGGCGTCGGCTTCGGCGGGTTCGACGTGTCGATCGTCGCGTTCGCCCGGGAGCAGGACCTGGCCGCCTTCGGCGGGCTGCTGCTCGGGCTGTTCGCCGCCGGTTCCGCGGTCTCGGGCCTGGTCAGTGGGGCCCGGTCCCAGGCCCGGCCGCCCCGGGACCGGTTGCTACGGGCGGTGCGGTTACTGGCGGTCGGTTTCACCCTGCCGCTGGCCGGCGTGACGGTGGCCGCGATGGTGCCTCTGGCGATACTCGCCGGCGCCACCGCCGCGCCCACCCTGATCAGCGCGAACGCGTTCATGGAGCGGCTGGTCGAGGCCCGGTCGCGCACCGAGGGGTTCGCCTGGCTGGTCATGGCGCTCGCCGGGGGGGTGGCCGTCGGCTCGCCGGTGGCCGGCCAGCTCATCGACAGCGGCGGAGCCAGACTCGGCTTTGTCGTACCCGCGGCCGCCGGCCTGCTCGCCGGCCTCGCGACCCTGCTTGGACGACGCAGCCTGCCCACCGTCCAGGCCGCAGCGGCGTCCTCGTAGGGCCCGCAGGGGCCCGCCCTGGAGCCCTGGGACAAGCCCGTCCGAACGACCGCACACGACGCTGGGCGCGGTCGTCAGAACAGGTCGGGCATCGATCGGTTCAGGCCGGGTCGCCCGGCCTGCCGGCATCCCCGGCGGGGGTCTCGTCGCTGGCGCCGTCCGCGCCGTTCGCCGCGGCCGGGGCCGTCGCCGCGACCTCGGCTGGCCTGCGCCGACCGAGCAGGCCGCGCCGCGTCCGGGGCCGGCTCAGGTCGCCATCGCCCCGGCGCTTGCGGCTCTTGCGCCCCGCCGCGCCCGCCGCCGCGTCCACCGCGCCGTCGGTGTCGGCCTTGGCCCCGCTGTCAGCGTCGGCCTCGGTGTCAGCCTCGGCCTTGGCCTCGGTGTCGGCTTTGGTGTCGATGTCGGTGTCGACCGGGTCGGCCAACACGCCCTCCGCCGTGGTCGGCGCCGGGGTGTCCGTCTGCGCGTCCGACCCGGGGACGCTGCCGTCGATGTCGCCGTCGGCGGTCTGTGTCACCGTGACGTTCCCGGGCACGGCGGCCGTGGTGTCCACCGCCGCGGCCTCGGCAGCGTCAGCTTCTACAGCGGGAGCCTCGACGGCGTTGACCTCGACGGCGGGAGCCTCGATGACCGGGGGCTCGACGGACTCGGGCGGGGGGGCGGGGGCGGGCCCGGCGGGGGGGGGGGCCCCGGCCGGGGGGGGGGCGGCGGCCCCGGGCGCCCCCGCCGCCCCC
>NZ_JALKFW010000209.1:73671-123079 GCF_023243055.1 Frankia sp. AgPm24
CGTGCCCGCCGCGGGGGGGCGCCTGGAGCCCGGGGGCCGCGCGGGCCGGGGCGGGGCCGGCGTCGGCGGCCACGGCGGTGTCGGCGGCCACGGCGGTGTCGGCGGCGGCGACCGGGGCCTCGACGGACTCCTCAGGTGCCGGCTCCGGCGCGTCCGCGGGCTGGCCCTCGGCCGCGTCCGCGGAGGCGGAGACGCCGTTGGACTCCGCGTGCACGGTGGCCGCGTCCTGCTCGGTCCGCACGTCGAGGGCGATTGTCCGCCAGCCCTCCAGGACGTCCGTCACGACGAAACCGGCGGAGGCCAGACTCTCCCGGTAGCGGACCAGCAGGTCGTAGGACAGCGCCAGGTCGGGCTCGACGGCGCCGGTGTCGGTGACCGCGGCGGAGACCCGGTAGGTGGTCACCGCCGCGGGAGTCGCGAGGGTCTCGGTGAGTGTCCACGCCTGGCCCGCGGTTCCGGCGGCCGGCGTGGTCTGTTCGGTGCCGGCGGCGGCCGTGGTCTGCCGGGCGCCTTCGGCCAGCAGCGTGGCGATCCTCGCCGCTGTCGGCACGGGCGCGGGGGTGTCTGTCTCGGTCGCTTTGGGCGTCTGGCTGTCGCTCTTACCCCATCGCACGGGCGCACGTCCTTTCGTCACACGATCACTGCGCCACCCGCACGACACCCGCCAGTCCGACCCGTCCGCCCCGGGGCGCTGGCACCGGGGCGACCCCGACACCGGACGCCCCCGGCTGCGCGCTGGCACCTTCGTGCCGCGCGCGGGACGCGCGCCCGTGACCAGGCAGACCGGACAGTGCCGACACCTGGACAACCCGACCGGCGGCGGCGGGCGACGACCAGCATTGTGACGGACGGACCTGACGCGCTCCGCATCGGGGTGTGTTTGGACACAGTAGCGACATAAGGGCGCAAAGTGGACGCGCTCGCCGAGATGATGGAGGTGCGCCGACGCGCGGGCTGGTCGCCGCCCCGGCGACCGGTGCCGGCAGCACGGCGACACGCCCCATGACGGGACTCATGGCGTGGCACGTCCGCTACTACAGGTCAGGTACCACAACAGCACTGTCGCATGAAGATCCAGCTGCCTCGAACGGCGGCGCCGCCCCGAGCCCGCCCCAACGCGGGCCAATGCGGGTAATATCCTGCTTGCCGAACGTGACCTACAGCGATGTTCTTCCTTACGACGGCAAGGTCGGGCGGAGTCAACGGTGTCAGACGAACTGGCGGGCGGTTCCGCCGTCGGCGGCGCGGCGACCCCCGCGTCATCCCACAGCGCCAATCAAGCGGGCAGCGCCAACCAGGCGAGCAGAGCCGACCGGCCCATCCGGGTGTTCCTCCTGGATGATCACGAGGTGGTCCGACGCGGCCTGCGCGACCTGCTCACCGAGGAGGACGATCTCGAGGTCGTCGGTGAGGCTGGTCAGACCGACCAGGCCGCCGAGCGGATCCTCGCGTTGGAGCCGCACGTGGCGGTCCTCGACGCACGGCTGGAGGACGGCAGCGGCATCGAGGTCTGCCGGCAGGTTCGTTCGGCGAATCCGGGCGTGGCCTGTCTGATCCTGACCTCCTTCGACGACGAGGAGGCCCTGTTCACCGCCATCATGGCGGGCGCAGCCGGGTACATCCTGAAGCAGATCCGTGGCAATGCCCTGGTCGAAGCGGTGCGCCAGGTCGCGGCCGGCAAGTCGCTGCTCGACCCCGCCGTCACCCCGCGGGTGCTGGTGCGGCTGCGGGAGGGTCCGGCGCAGGACGAACGCCTCGCCGGTCTCACCGATCAGGAGCGGCGCATCCTGCGGCTGATCGCCGAGGGTCTCACCAACCGGCAGATCGCCAGTCGGATGTACCTGGCCGAGAAGACGGTCAAGAACTACGTCTCCAGCATGCTGGCCAAGCTCGGCCTGGAAAGTCGCACCCAGGCCGCGGTCTTCGCCACCCGGCTCAACAACTAGCCCTGCTCGGGCGGGTGGCGTTGCCCGCCGGACGATCCGCCCGCTATCGCAGGGGAAGGCCGTCCGGCGGGGTGAACACCCACAGCGCCTCGGGCGGCGTGATCAACGGGACCTGCCAGCTCACGGTCGTGCCGATGCCGCTCTCCCCCGGTCCGAACGCCATCCGTCCGCCCAGGTCCACCGCGCGCCGGCGCAGGTTCGTCAGCCCGCTGCTGCGCGACGCCCCGCCCGGGCCACAGCCGTCGTCGCGCACCTCCACCAGGACGTCCACCCCGGTGACCCGGAGCAGGACGTCGATGCGGGTGGCGCGGGCATGGCGGGCGATGTTGGACAGCGCCTCCCGCAGCGCGGCGAGCATGTGCGGACGGATCGTCGGGGGGACCCGTCGGTCGATCGGGCCGTCCACCCGGATCTGCGGGATGATCCCCAGGGCTCGTTCGGTCTGGGCGAGGATCGCGCGGATCTCCGCGGCCAGGTCCGCGCCGTCGGAGTCCGCCGAGGTCAGCGAGAAGATCGTCTGGCGGATGTCGGCGATCGTGTGGTCAAGTTCGTCGGCGGCGCTGTGCAGCCGGATGGCGACCGGGCCGCCGGCCATCCGGGCCATGCCCTGTAGTTGCAGGCCGGTGGCGAACAGCCGTTGGATCACGACGTCGTGCAGGTCGCGGGCGATCCGGTCGCGTTCCTCGAACACGGCGAGCCGCTCCCGGTCGCGGTGGATACGTCCGAACTCCAGGGACAGCGCCGCCTGCCCGGCGAACGCCGCGGCCATCTCCAGGTCCAGCCCGCTGAACGGCACCGACACCCCCTCGGTGCCCAGCACCAGCACACCCAGCGCCCGGCCACCCGCCATCAGCGGCACCACCATGCCCAGCTCCGCCGGCGGATCGGGCAGCTCAGCCCCGAACAGCGGGGACGCCCCCGGCCCGACCAGCGCCGCCCGTCCGGTGCGCATAGCGTCGAGCAGGCGGTCGTTGCGGTGCAGGGCCCGCCGGCGCAGCCGATCCTCCCCCGCGCCGTCCGCCACCTCGACGATCAGCGTCCCCTCCTCATTGCCGGGGACGAGGATCGCGGCCAGCCGGGCGGCCGTCACCTGCCGGGCGCGGCGAGCCACCAGGGCCAGCGCCTCCAGCGGATCGGCGACCGACAGCAGCGCCGTGGTGATCTCGGCGCTGGCGTGCAGCCAGGCCTGCCTGCGCCGGGCCGTCTCGTACAGCCGGGCGTTCTCGATGGCGAAGCCGACCGCCGCGGCCAGCGCGCAGGCCAGGCTCTCGTCCTCGCGGGTGAACTCGCCCCCGTCGCGCTTCGCGCCGAGGAACAGGGTGCCGAAGGCATCCCCCCGCACCATGATCGGGACGTTCAGGAAGGTGTCGAACCGGGGATGGCCGGGCGGGAATCCCACGGCGGCCGGATGGCGCGTGACGTTGGCCACCCGCAGTGGACGTGGATCGCGCAGGCTCTCGCCGATCAGGCCCCGCCCGAGCGGCAGCCGACCGATCCGCTCGGGCACCGCGTCACCGAACCCGACATGGAACAGCTCGGTGATCTCCCCCGCCTCACCGATGACCCCCAGCGCGCCATAGGCCGCGTCGACCAGATTCGCCGCGGCCTCGGCGATCCGGCGCAGGGTGACCGGCAGGCTCAGTTCCTGGGCCACCCCGACGACGGCGTCCAACAGGCCCTGCATCCGCGACTGCACGGCCACGACATCGTCGATCTGCGCGGACAACCGGTCGTGCGGGTCGTCCATCCTGGCCGTTTCCTCTCCCCCGCCCGCCGAAGCGGCGCACCACCGCGGCCCGAGGGACGGCGGCCGCCGAGGCGGATCATTCTGTCTCGGAGGATATCGACCGGGATCACCCAGGGGAACACCCTCGTGTCACCCCGCATTGTCCAGCCGACCCAGGCCGCGTGGGTCGGCACACCCCGCGCCGAAGCCACGCGAAGGTACCGTCCGCTGCCGCGTCGTCGTACACTGTGCGCATGGCAGCGACGCGCCTCCTTCTGCACCGCGATCGCGTGACTGACCTTGGCCGGGCCGTCAGCGCGGCCTGTACCGGGCGGGGTTGAGCCACCGCCCTGCACCCTCTGTCGGTGCCGGCCGCACGGTGATCGTGCCGGCCGAACCGTCACGTAGGTCCAGCCCAGGCGGGCCCCCCGTTTTCCGGTTCCCTCAGCCCTGACCCAGACTGGCCACGGCCTCGTGTGGTAGCGCATCCCAGGCCGTGATCCCTCCGCCTCCGCGCGGGGCATCCATCCGGGCCCGCGCCGCCCTCGGCGGTGGTCGCCTGACCTCATCCGGACGACCGGCACCCCGGCGCGCCCTGCCTTTTACGGCCGCTGCGCGGTCAACCCGCGGATACCTGACCGCCTCATGATCGACGGCCTGGGCATACCGCTGTCCGCCCTCTGGAGATCCCGTGCCTCTGCTGCATCCGGCTCTGTTGACCCACCCCGGCCACCCCGGCCATCCCGCTCCGCCTGTCCCGTCGGTGGTGTCCGGCGAGCTGGCCGGGTTGGCGCCGTTCGCCCCGTCGGCGGCGTTCGCCCGGCAGGCACCGCTGGTGCCCTGGCAGTGCCTCAGTGACGAGCCCGGCCGGGTCGACCTGGCGACGCTGCGGGAGCTGACCGTCGCGTTGGCCGGCGCCCCGCAGGTGTGGCGGCCGATCGTGCGCCACCATCCCGAGCGGCGCTGGTACACCCGACTGTTGCTGTCCGCGACCGTGGAGGTGTGGCTGATCGGCTGGTACCCGGGGCAGCAGACCGAGATCCACGATCACGGCGGGGCGTTCGGCGCGCTGACGGTGACCGAGGGTGTGCTGGAGGAGGACCGCTTCGACAGCTCCTGGTCGCTCACCGACCGCAGGACACACGCACCCGGCGACAGCCCCGCCTTCGACATCTCGCATGTGCATCGCGTCGCGAACCGCGGCACCACGCTCGCCACGACGATCCACGCCTACTCACCGCCCGAACTGCCCCTGCGTTACAGCCCCACCGACAGCACCACCGACAGCACCACCGACAGCACCGCTGCCACCACGGCGCGGGTCCCGGTCGACGCCGCACCCGGGATCCCCCGACCGCTGGCGCCCGCCGGCGACCTGCTGGCCGCAGCGCCGCGACGATGAGCGACCCTGCCGACCCGGACGACCCTGCCGACCCGGACGGCGCCGATCGGACGCCCACGGGCGGCAGCCGCATCGACGCGATGCTCGCCGCGGCCCGGGCCCGGCTACGCCGACTGGAACCGTCGGCGGCCGCCGACGCGCTGGCCACCGACGATCTCAGTGTGCTGGTGGACATCCGGCCGGCCGCGCAACGGGCGGCCGAGGGCGAGATCCCGGACGCGCTCGTCGTGGAACGCAACGTGCTCGAGTGGCGGTTCGACCCGACCAGCGACGCCCGGTTGCCGATCGCGACCAGCGACGATCTTCAGGTGATCGTGATCTGCTCGGAGGGTTACACCTCGAGTCTCGCCGCCGACGCGCTGCGCCAGCTCGGCCTGCGCCGCGCCACCGATGTGGTGGGCGGCTACCAGGCGTGGGCGGCCGCCGGCCTGCCCGTGCGCCCCGGCGCCGCCGCGCGCTGATCGGACTGCCCGAACCCAGGGAGACCTCGGGGCTCCCGCCTGCCCCGACACGGATGATCATGCACTCGCGCGGCTGGCTCACGCCCGCCCGGCGACACCTCCCGGACGCGGTGCGTGGCTGCTCCTACGCGGCCAGCCCTCGATCCGGCGCCTGCGCGCTACCCCGAACGGGGCTTCCCGCGCTTGCCCCAGCAAAGGCATTAAATGTAATGCTCAACACATTTTTGTGGCAATAGCTGCCCCAGCGGGCCCCGCCGGCCGAACTTCGCGGACTCGACATCTGTTCGTCATCGGGCCGTACGCCAGTTGGAACCACGATCGTAGACCCCCGGACGGGGGCCCACCCGCCCACTGTCCGCCATCCGACAGCGATCTTGAAGTGGCTCGTTTTCGCTGCCCAACAGCAGTTCCGCTCGCCAGCGAGACCGCCACGATGATCTCACGCCAAGCCCTCCGGCGCGCATCTTCATGATCATTATGCTCGCCTCGGACGGCGCGACAATCGCTCGCGCGATCATCCGACGGCCCTCTCGAACGACCGTCGACCGTCCCGGACGTTCGCGTTCCGGAACCCTTGCTATCCGGTCGAGAGACGTCTACGTTCCTCGGTTAACGAGGCGAGACGGAATCGTTTCCAGGCGGAGCCACACCCCCGGTTCACCGGTACGGGCGGCCCCACTGGAACCGAACCTGTGGCTCCGCGGTGCATCTCGCCTCACCAAGGTTGACCTGCCTGTCTGGAGTGTCGCGCAACGCCGGATGTGGTGGTCTGCAAAGCATGTGTCCGCCTTTGCAACGTCAGCAGGAGTCGGTATGCCCAGTCAGCTCAGCGTGCTTCCCGCACGCGTCGTCACCGCACTTAGCATCCACTCGACCGCGTGTCTTCTGCGCTGTGGTGGCGCGCGATGAGCGCCGGCGTACCGGTCCTGCCCGGTCGCGACCTGCCGCCGCAGCCCTTCGGTGCGGGCTGGCCCGCCTACTGGCGCCAGGACGCGGCCTGCCGCGACGGCGATCCCGACGCGTTCTTCCCGCCGGACGGCCGTAACACCAAGGCCCGGGCCGCCGCCGAATCCCGCGCCCGCAAGATCTGCTCGGACTGCCCCGTCCAGCGCCCCTGCCTGGCCACCGCGATCTTCCGCCAGGAGGAGCACGGCGTGTGGGGTGGCCTCACCTCCGACGAGCGCGCCACCGTCGTCCCCCGCGGTCGGCTCTCCGCCGACGACGCGCTGGCCTTCGCCGACCGGCTCCTTCTGTCCACCTCCGTCGCGAGCTGATCGCGACCGCGGATACTTCGGACGGTCCGGCCTCCAGGCGCTGCTCGCGCCCGCTGGCCGGGCCGTTCGCCGTCCCGGCTCCGCCAGCTTCGCCGGGTTGGCGCACCGTCCAGCCCGCACCGGCACTGGCCGGTGACCGTCGCGGACCCGGTGGTGCGGACACCATTGACGGGTGGGGCAGGCGTTCGGCAGGCTGCCAGTGAGCGGCCCACGACCACAGCCGTGAGGTGTCCGGGCGACCGGGCGCGGCCAGAACATCCGGAGACGGCGGTGGACACAGCGGTGAACCGGGCATGTGCAGCCCACCTGACCCCGGTCAGGGTTCGTTGATGGCGACGCACCGGCTTCTGCTGCTGCGCCACGCCAAGTCCGACTGGGCCGAGGGCGACACTCCCGACGCCCAGCGGCCGCTGGCCGACTCGGGCCTGCGCGCGTGCGCGCTGGTCGCCCGGCATCTGCGGGACAGCAACCTCGCCCCCGACCTCATCCTGTGCTCGGCCGCGCTGCGCACCCGGCAGACCGTCGAGGGCATCGCCGCCGCACTACCGGCCGGTGTGCCCGTCGTCACGGAGGACCGGCTCTATCTCGCCGAGGCCGAGACCCTGCTCGACCGGCTCCGCGACGTGGACGACGGGGTACCCACCGTGCTGCTCGTCGGGCACAACCCCGGCATCCACACTCTCGCGGTGGCACTGCTCGCCGCCACGGACCGCCCGCGGATTGCCACCTACCCGACGGCGGCGCTCGCCGTCGAGGATCTCCTGGTGCCGCGTTGGGCCGAACTCGGCCAGTCCACCACGCGACTGGCCTCGTTCGTCACCCCCCGAGAACTGCGCGAGTCCGCTGGGTCGAGCTAGTAGGCCTGCTCCATGATCCGGGCCGCCAGGGCGACGGCGAACCCACCGACCAGCAGCACGGCGGTCACGATCCACAGCGGGGTCGAGGCCAGCGGAAGCGCGACCGCCCCGACCACGAAGCCCGCGATGATCAGAAACACCGCAAGCCACGAACCCGTGTTCGCCTTGTGGTGACCGGTCTCGCTCACGTACGACTCCCGTCCTTGCGCCGCGGCCGCCGACCGACCGCCGATCGGCGGGACGCCCCGGCGCGCCTCGTTCCCGATGCGACCCTACCCGCGAACCCGTCCCACGAGCCCGGGATGCCCACCACTGTCGGCTGGTCCATCCGGCCCCCGCCGCCATGACCTCCGACCCCGGGACGACCCCCCCGGGACGGTCTAGATGAAGCCGGCGATGCGGCGCAGGTCGACGATCTGGTCGTCGAGCCAGCGGCGCACGTCGTGGGTGCGGACCTGGTCCGCGGCCGCGGCCAGCCGGCGATGACGCTCCCCGATCGGCATGGTCAGCGCGGTGTAGAAGGCGTCGGCCATCTGCTGGACGTCGAAGGGCTGCAACGTGACGGCGAACTCGCCGAGTTCCTCGTGGGCTCCGGCCATCTCCGACAGGGCGAGCACCCCGCCGCGGCGGTTGACGACGGCCACCTCCTTGGCGACGAGGTTCATGCCGTCGGCGATGGCGTTGACGATCAGGACGTCGCAGATGGAGTAGGCGGCGACCGCGAGCGGGAAGTCCTCGACCATGCGCAGGTCGATCGGCTGACGGCCCTCCTTGGTGTGCCGGGCGTTGATCTCGGCGACGACACCGCCGATCAGCGCGATGTAGTCGGCGTACTCGGGGACGTCGGTGCGACTGGGCTGGAGCAGTGCGAGGAAGCTCACCCGTCCGACCAGTTCGGGATGCTGGTCGAGCAGGGTGCCGAAGGCGAGGAAGCCGCGCACGACGTTCTTGCTCGGGTCGGTGCGGTCCACGCGCAGCAGGAGCTGACGGTCGTCGTCGAGGAAGAGGTAGCGCAGCATGGCGACGTGCGCGGCGACCTCCTCGGAGGCCTGGGTGGCGTCCAGGGCGGCCGGGTCGACCGAGATCGGATAGTAGCGGGCGCGCACCACCCGATCGCCGACCGTGACGGTGAGCTTGTCGAGGTCGGCCGGTAGGCCGAGCAGTTCGGCGGCGCACAGCACGAAGTTGCGGGCGTAGCGACGGGTGTGGAAGCCGACGACATCGCTGCCGAGCAGGCCGCGCAGCAGCCGTTCGCGGATGTCCCCGGGCAGGATGCGCCATTCGTCCGGCCCGGGCCAGGGGATGTGCACGAAGTGGGTGAGCACGACGTCGGGGCACTGCTCCCGCACCCAGTCGGCCACCAGGTAGAAGTGATAGTCCTGCAGCAGGACCAGGGCCTTGCCGCCGCGGGAGCGGACCTCGCTGACCACCGCGTCGGCATAGGCCCGGTTGACCGCCGCGTAGCCGTTCTCAAACGCGTCGTGCTCGGCGCGGGTGAGCACCGGGGACAGCGAACGGCCGTAGAGACCGTGCTGGATGAACCAGAGGATCGGGTTGGACCAGACGCTGTAGAAGTCGGCGTAGGCCGCCGGGTCGGTGACGACGAGACGCACCCGGATCGCCGGGCCCTCGGGTTCGCCGTCCACCAGATGGGGCTGGGGATGGGTCTGGACGAGGATGGAGCTGCCGGCGTTCTCCCCGGCGACGACGGTGTCCTCCTCGCTGGCCGCGCCGCATACCCACACGGCGTCATCGAGGTGTTCGGCGAGCCCGGACAGAGCTGAGACGAGGCCGCCGGCGCCCCGGCCGACGGTGCGACCGGTGGCATCCCGGTCGAAGCTGACGGGGCCGCGGTTGGACAGGAGCACAAGTGGCAGGTCGAGGGCGATGAAGTCCGACACGACGGATGTAGCCTCCTGATCACGGGCAGTACTCGGACGTCCCGGAGTCCCGGCCGCCGCCAGCGCAGGGGCGCACGGGGGACAATCCGGACTGTAGTGAGCCCCGGACCCGGATGCACCGCGTTGCGGGGTGCCCAGACCGTTGTTACCCAGACCTTCACCGGATTACTGTCGACCGACAAACATGCATCTCAGCGCGACGAAGGTAGCCCCGCCAGCCGAGCGGATCCACCCGGCACACGCCGGGCCTGCACCGATGGTGAGCGGGCTGTCGCCTACAGGCCGTCTCGGTAGTCCCGGACCTCCTGGACGGCGGAGCCCAGCGACGCGAGCGACATCTGGAGTGTGTCGCGTGTCTCCACCAGAGCACTGGTCAACTGCTCGACGGAGCGGTGCTCACTGCCGTCCGTCGCGGCGATCACCATCGCCTGCGCCTCCTCGAGCATGCCGAGTGCTCCCTCGAGCTGGCCGGCGACCTCCTCGGTCCGCCGGAACGCCTCGTCGAGCTGGGCCTTGACCTCGGCGATCGTGCCTGACACCCGTCCTCATCCCTTCCTGGAAGCACCGGCGCGAGAGCCGGCCTGTGCCTGCGGCTGCGTCGGCGCGCCGACGCCGAGGCCGAACCGGGCGGCGGCGGCGAGCGCGACGAGCGATCCGGCGATGGCCACCGGGTCGGTGGGGGCCAACCGGAACGTGGCGAGCACCGCCACCGCGGCGCAGCCCGCTCCCAGCATGGCGGCCCGGGCGATCGCCTTCACCCCGACCTCCATCCCGGCGGCCGCGGCGACCAGACCCGAGGCGACCAGCGCCGCCCCGACGACGCACGGCATCCCGGGTGCGCGCGCGAACACCCGCAGCAGTCCGACGACGGCGAGGCTGAGCAGGCTGGCGAGCGCGGTCATCAGCCCCGCGGACGCCGACGCGGCGCCCTTGCTCACCGCCCGCAGTTCCGCGGCCTTGCTCATCGCGTCCAGACACAGCTCGTAGGCCTGACGCGGCGCCGTGCGCGGGTCGACCGGCCCGGCCGGTCCGGCCGCCGCGCCGCCCACGCGAGCGGATCCCCGCCGTCGGCGGTCGGTTCGATCCGTGGGTGTCGGGCCGACCTGTCCGCCTCGGGTGCGCTGCGTGCCGACCGCCGGGCCATGGCCGGCCCGGGCCAGCGGTCGACCGGCCCGCCGCCGGCCACCGCTGCCACCGCCCGGTGTGGACGCGCCACCCTTGGTGAGTCGGACCTGGCCGGCCGGTTCCACGGCGGCGGCGCCGGGGTCGGCGGGGCGCAGCTGGTCGAGGTCGGTCAGGCCGTACTGGGCAAGCGATTCGGCGACCTGCCCCCACACACCGTCGACCCGTGCCCGGATGTCCCTGGCGGCCGCGCGGTGACGCTGCGCCTGGGCCCGGCTGCCCTGGCGACGATGGTGCGCGTCGCGCCCCGCCCGAGCCCGGGCCACATCCGAGGTGCCGAGCAGATCCCGGTAGCGCGTCGCCGCGCGCCACGGATCCTCCGCCTCCGCCTCCGGCCCCGGGGCAGGTGTGTCCGCCGGCACCGGTGTGCCCGCCGGCACCGGTGTGCCCGCCGGCCTCGGCACTCCCACCGCCGTCGACGCGGTGGACGCGGCCGCGATCGGCCCTGCCGCGGCCGGCGGACCGGTGGGGACCCCGGGTGGGGTGGGGTCGGGCGGAAGAGCGAACGTGGGGCCGGCGTGCGGCCAGGAACCCGCGATCGACCACAGCCGCGCCGGATCGCGCGGGTCAGCTCCGCTCACGATCTCCTGCGCCTCCTCGCTCGCCGCCGCCGGGGAGGCGGCGAGCGCCGGGGGAACACTCACGTCCGGACGCCATCCACCGGCCTGCCCAGGCGGTGTGGACCGCCGTGCCCACCCGGCGCCGGGCTCGGCGGGTTCGGCGCCGTCGCCGTCGGGGGCGCCGCCGCGGTATGGATCATCCTGACCGATCATCATGGTCTGCCTACCCTCGGACCAGCGGGGCGAACGGGACCACCGTGCGTGGTTCGGACTGGGCATGCCGGTCGAACAGGACGGCCCGGTTGGGCATCGTCCCGCCGGCGACCGGGCGGTGCCCGGCGAGGGCGAACAGCTCGCTGCCCGGCACGCCCACGGCCGCCCAGGCCGCGATGTCGTCCCGGTTGACCGGGCCGAGATCCTCCGACATCCGCGACACGCCCCGCCACCAGCCGATCAGGTGAACGTGCTGGGCCGGGCCGCGCCGGGTCAGCGTGCGAAGATCCTCCAGGCCGGTGCGCCGGGTCTGCTCGTCGCGGGCCTCCAGAGCGGCCCGGCCGGCGTCCATCGCGAACACGACGACGAGCCGCAGCGGTGGCGCCGCGGCGACCGTGCCGGCCAGAGCCGCCTCCTCCCGCGCGCGGGTCTCGCCGGCGGCGGCGGCGAGCACGGCCCGCAGCCCGGTGACGTCGGTGACCCGGGCCGGATGACCGGCCCGCCGGATTCGCTCGGCCAGCACCTCGGCCGCGCCCCACGCCATCGGTTCGGCCGCGACGATCTCGACGACCAGCCGGCCGGGTCCGGCCTGCGCGGCGACGCTGGCCGCGGCCGCGGTCACGATGCCCGTCGCCTCCCGGCGCAGCGGTCCGAGCACCGCGAGGTGACGACCGGGTGAGGCGGCCAGGCGCACCCCGACCGCCGCGGGCGCCAGGTCCACCGGGACACCGACGAGGGCCAGCGGGTCCTCCCCCACCGTGGGCACCGGCCGTCCACCGGACGGCGTGCCGACGCCGGGCCCCGCACCGACCGTCAGGTCACCACCCGGCGACACCTGAAGCCCGGCAGCAGTGCCGTGATCGGTGACAGCGGCCACCTCGGCGCCGCCGGTGGCGTCGAAGCCGGTGGCGACGTCCAGGCTCGCGGCGGCGGCGCTGTCGTGACCCGCGCCCACACCGATGCGGTCGACGGCGGCCGGGGCGGGCCGTCCGTCCAGCGCCAGGTAGACGGCGTTGTCGTCGAGCAGCGCGGGAGCGTGCCCGACGAACACCCGCGGCGGGCGGGCACCGGGCAGGCTGCGGGCGGTGGCGGTGGACAGCCGGTCACGCAGGCCCGCGATCGTGGCCGCGTCGGGATAGGCGACCCGGACGAGTTCGTTGCCCGCCGGATGCCCGTTACGCCGGTTGACGATGGCCTCGCCGACACCGCCGAGGGCGCCCGCGGCCTCGTTCGCGGTCGAGAGCAGCACCCGCGACTCCGAGATCGACGTGCGCAGGGCCACCCGCAGCGCGAACTGCCCGAAGATCGAACCGCGCTTGCCCGCGGTGGAGTCGAGCGCGTCGATGCCGGACAGCGTCTGGCTGGCCAGCAGCAGGTGCACGCCGTACGCCCGCCCCTGTCGGGCGAGGACCTCCAGGTGGGCGACGGCCTCACGGGCGATCTCGTCCAGCGGGGTGAGCATGACCTGGAACTCGTCGACGACGACGAGGATCCGTGGCCAGGCCGAGGAGCGGTCGGCGGCCCGCAGGCCACGCAGGTCCCGGGCGCCGACGGCACGCATCGCCACGGCCCGGCGGCGCATCTGCTCACGCACCGCGCGCAGGACGGCGACCCCGAACTCCCGGTCGCTCTCGATTCCGACGGTGTCGGCGTGCGGAAGGTAGAACGGGTCGGCGGGACCGCCGGCGAACTGGGCGAACTCGAGGCCTTCCTTGAAGTCCAGCAGATGGAAGCGCACCTGCTCGGGCGAGTAGCGCGCGGCGATGCCGTAGACGACGTCGAGCAGCAGCGTCGACTTGCCCGCGCCCGCCTGCCCGCCGACGAGGGCGTGCACGGTGTCGTCGTCGAAGGTCAGCGCGACCGGCCCGTCGATGCCACGGGCGACCGTCACGGTCACCCCGGAGGAGCTGTCGGACTCCCACAGGACGTTCGGCAGCAACTCGGTGATGCCCGGGGGGCGCGCCGCGTGCTGGCGGGCGATCTCGGCGATGTGGTTGCTCACCAGGGTGACGATCGGGGTCGGCGGCGGCCCATCGAGCACGACCGGCAGCTGGCCGGTCAGCGAGGTCCGCCACAGCCCGGGCTGGATGTCCTGCCAGCCGGCACGGTGGGTGAGAAGATCAACGGAGGTGAACACGACCGAGTTCGGCAGCACCGCGGCCACCGGATCGGTCTCGTCGTCGAAGCCGAGGTCACCGTCGGGGTCGGGCGGCGCCACGTCGTCCTGATCGCCGCCGCCCTCGCCCGGGTGCCGCGGCTGCGCCTGGACGACGGAGATCACGCTGACGCCGCAGGACGGCCCCTGTGCGGCGATCGCGGCCAGTGACCGACCGCCCTCCTCGTAGAGCTGCGGCTCGCCCAGCAGGACCAGCACCTGCCACGGCTCGGGCCGGCCACGCCCGGCGTCCTCCCGGTCGCGCAGCGAGTCGAACTGCCCGCCGAGGCGCTCCACGGTGATCCGTCCGACCTCGTCGGACAGCCGCGACAGCCGTTCCTCGAGTCGGGCCCGGGTGGTGATCGTCGCCTCGACGACACCGGCGGCTCGCAGCGGTGCGAGGCCGGCGAGCCCCGCACCGAGCTCGTGCGGGTCGTAGACGATCACCCGGACCCGACCGGCCGGCACCGCGGCCAGAATGCGGGTGAGCAGACCGCGGACCAGGTCCACCGCGGCGCCCCGCTGCGCCCGGGACGTCTCGATCCGCAGGTTGCGGGCATCGAGCAGGGGCACGGCCAGCGGCACCCGGGCCGCCCCCGGGCCGGCCCCGAGCAGCACGTTGCCGGCCCGCCACAGGCCCGGCCGGTATCGCTGGGGACGCCCCGGACCGCCAGCACCGCCGCCCTGGGCCGCCGGTCCACCGTCGGCGGTCAGTCCGCCGTCAGCCGGTCCACCGTCGGCGGTCAGCCCCAGCAGGCCGCGCTGCCACTCGGACGAGGACCAGGCAAGGCCCGCGAATCCGCGGGTCCGGGTGCGGGCGATCGCCCCGGCCTCGATGATCTCGGGGCCGGGGGCGAGCGGGTCGACCGGGTCTCCCGCCGGGTCCCGCCCGCCGGGCCCGCCGCCCCGCTCGAGTTCGTCGGCCTGTGCCTCCAGCCGGTCGGCGAGCGCGAGCGCCGCGCCCAGCGAGGACTGGATCCCGGCCACGAGCGTGCGCGCTCGCCGGGTTCCCGACATCGACCCATCCTCCCCTCACCCGCCACGACCGGCGCCACCGCGCGCAGCACCGACGTCGCCTTCGACCATGACGCTGACGGCAGCTCTGACGACCATGACACGTCCAGAAGTGCAAACATCCCAGAACGCGCCGGACCGGCCGAACCGCCATGCCCGATCGTGGCCCCGATCGGGCCGATGACGGTCACATGGCCCGGACGGCCCCACCTCGATCGGGCCAGGGCCCCGGTGGGCCCGCCGCCGGCCACGCCGACCGGCCGGCCGATCGGCCGACTTCGATCATTCGCCGCCGACCCTGGACACGCTAGCCACCACCCGGCCCCGCGGTGCCATCTCCGACCCGGATCACAGGGGTCAGACCAGTCGTGGACGACGCACGGACCACGCGAAGGACCGTCGTCGCGGCCCTGTTCGGACGCCCGAGCTGCCCGGACCCGTCCGATGGCGGCCCGTGTGGGGTAGCTGACACCCGGACCAGGTATCACCGCCCGGCGCCCGGCGCAGGACGATGTCATGGTCATGTCCATCAGCCATCCGCGCGTCGACCTTCGCCAGCACGGCCACGCAGCGTCACACCGTGGAGCGGGTGTCTCGTCCCGCATCGAAAGGTGCGATGGTCAGGGCGGCATGAGGGAGGGGAGCCTGGTGACGGACGCGGCCGACGACGCAGACAGCCTCGACGGGGTGAGTGGGGCTGTGCCCGCACAGCAGCGGCCACTCGCGATCGTCGACGTGGACGGGGTGGTCGCCGATGTGCGCCACCGTCTGCGGTTCCTGCGGGCGAGCCCGGGCGACTGGGACTCGTTCTTCGCCGCGGCCCCGGCGGACCCGCCGCTGACCGAAGGCGTCGAACTGGTCCATCAGCTGGCACGCGACCACGAGGTCGTCTGGTTGACCGGACGCCCGGAGAGCTCCCGCGAGGACACCGCCCGCTGGCTGCGGGAACAGGGGCTACCGCTGGGCGAGCTGCGGATGCGTCCGGACGACGACCGGCGTCCCGCACGGGTGTTCAAACGCACCGAACTGCGCAGCCTCGGCGCGCGGCGTCACATCGCCGTGGTGGTGGACGACGACCCCGCCGTCGTGGATCTGCTGCGTGCCGACGGGTGGCCGGTGCTGCGCGCCGAATGGCTCGCCTACGAGGCCACTCTCGGCAACGCCCAGGAGGCCGAGGGCCGCACCTGAGCGACGCCGCCGCACGAGTGGCCCGTTCAGGGGACCAGCCTGTTCAGGCGGTTCGGCCGGTTCAGGCGCTGCTGCGGCGGGTGCGGCGGGTGGCCAGCTCGTCGCCGGGATGGCTGGCGGGCGGATCCCCGAGACGCTCGCAGGGCAGCTCGGCCAGCTGGCCGCGCATGTCGCGCAGGGCCCGGCCGACGGCGATCGCGAACACTCCCTGCCCCCCGCGGACGAGATCGATCACCTGGTCGTCCGAGGTGCACTCGTAGACGGTCGACCCGTCGCTGATCAGCGTCAGCTGGGCCAGGTCGTCCACCCCGCGGGTCCGTAGGTGTTCGACGGCGACCCGGATGTTCTGCAGCGACACCCCCGCTTCCAGCAGCTTGCGCACCACGCGCAGGACGAGGACGTCCCGGAACGAGTAGAGCCGCTGACTGCCCGAGCCCGACGCGTCGCGGACGCTGGGCACGACCAGCCCGGTGCGGGCCCAGTAGTCGAGCTGGCGGTAGGTGATCCCCGCCGCCGAGCAGGCCGTCGGCCCGCGGTACCCGACGTCGTCCCCGGGTGGTTCGGGTATCTCACCCGGGAACAGCTGGCCCTGTTCGATCATCGCTGTACGCACTTCGCCGCCATAGCCAGCCCATCCTCCGGATCGATCCGCGCCATCCCGGCAGCCGGCACCCAGGGGCCGCCGTCCCGGACATCCGGTCCGGTCGAGTCACCTTTCTCACCGCCACCCGCCCGCCGACCGGACCGTCCCGGAACCGGTACCCACCACGGGCACAATCCGGGTCCGAACGGCGGACGACCGTGGCGCCCAGACGCCAGAGTCAGCGGAGACGCCCACGGCTGCCGGGCGCCGAGCCCGGCGGACCGTCCTCGCCGCGACCGTCACAGCCGCGTCTGGCCGCCAGGGCTGGGCGCTGTGTCCGGCGAGGTCAGAGCCGAAGCAGAGCACCATGGTTACGCGCCTGGGCCCAGACGGCCAACGCTGACTGTGGGGGCACGACTGCCCTGGCCGTAGGAGGGACGCGCGATTCCTTCAATGATCTAAGCCGACGCGCCCGTAGTCCAGCGGACACGGCGGGGCAGGGTCGACAAAAAGGAATTGCCGCCTGCGCTGCGCAGCGGGCCCGCGCCGCGTCGGTGGACGTGGTGCGGGCCCGCTGCCGTGACGTGTGCGATGGTCGTGACGCGTGCGGTCAGGACCCGGGGGTGTTGAAGTCCTCGGGGGAGATCGTGTCCAGGAACTCGCGGAACTTCTCCAGTTCGCTCTCCTGCTCCTGTTCCTGCTCCTCGGGCACGGTGATCCCGGCCTCGGCCAGGACCGCCTCGACGCCGTAGACCGGCGCGCCCATGCGCATCGCGAGCGCGATCGCATCGGAGGGCCGGGCGGAGACCTCCACGCCGTTTCCGAACACGAGCGTGGCGAAGAAGACGCCGTCCTGAAGGTCGGTGATGGTCACCCGGGTCAGGTCCGTCTGCAGGGCGCGCAGCACGTCCCGCATCAGGTCATGCGTCATCGGACGTGCCGTGGTGATGCCTTCCTGGGCGAACGCGATCGCGGTCGCCTCGACGGCGCCGATCCAAATGGGCAGGTACCGCTCACCGCCCACCTCCTTGAGCAGGACGATCGGCTGCTTCGACGGAAGCTCGACTCGCACGCCGACGATGTCCAGCCGATGCACCGATCTACCTCCTCGCGCAGGTGGGGCAGGGCGGGATGTTGGGACCGGAGCCAGAAAACCCCACAGGGGAGACAGTATCCCCGCTTGGGTCCCGCGTCAGCGCGCCGAGGGGTTCCGCTGCCTGCCGCAGCGGGCTCGGCCGCCCGGGCGGGGCCGCCGAGCCGGGCCCACACCGGCCGTTCAGCCAGGACGACCGGCCCGCAGGCGGGACCGTAGTAGTGCCGCATGCAGCCGTACCAGCAAGGCGGCGAGCTCGTCCGCGGTCTGCGCATGCCGGCCCGCGCTGTCCGGACCGCGCTGTCCGCGCAGGGGGGCGGCGGCCGCCTCGATGAGACCAGCCTCACGATCGGCCACCGTCCTGGCGGCCCGCAGATGCCGGGCCTGTACACCGTGCCCGGCCAGCAGCGCGACCGTGCGGGCGACCAGGACCGCGTCGGAGTCGTAGTAACCGCCCCCGGCGATCGGTGCCACCAGACCGTGCTGCTCCAGATCGGTGAGGGTCTCGTCGTCAAGCCCCACGGTCGTCAGGAGCTCGCGGCGCGACATCCGCACCCGCTCGGCCCCGAGGATCGCGTCCAGGCCGGCAGGGGCCGGATGCGGGGGCAGCGCGCGGGGGCCCGGCCGGTGCACCGGGGTCTCGTCGCGGTCCAGCGAGGCGAGCTCTTCCTTGATCACCCGCAGCGGCAGAAAACGGTCGCGCTGTGCGTGCAGCACGTAACGCAGGCGCGTGACGTCGTCGGCCGAGTACTTGCGGTAGTTGGACGACGTCCGGGCCGGCTCGACCAGACCCTCCGCCTCCAGATAGCGGATCTTCGACAACGTGATGTCGGCGAAGTCCGCCCGCAGCTGCTCCAGGACCTGGCCGATGGTGAGCACCTTCGCGGCCGGGCCCTTCGCCCCGTTAGGACCCCGAGCCGACAGCTGCTGGTGTGACGTGGACGCCGCCGCGGCGAACCCGCTCACCGCCTGACCTGCCCGATCACCGCGCCGCCGACCCCCCGTAGCTCGTGCCGGTGAGGAACACCAGCCGGAACTTGCCGATCTGCACCTCGTCGCCGCTGGTGAGGTCGGCCGAGTCGATGCGCTCCCGGTTGAGGTACGTGCCGTTGAGGCTGCCGACATCACGCACGGAGAAGCCCTTGGTGTACGGCGAGCGATGGAACTCCGCGTGCCGCCGCGAGACCGTCACGTCGTCCAGGAAGATGTCGCTCTCGGGATGGCGACCGACACTGGTCATGTCCGCGTCGAGCAGGAACCGACTGCCCGCGTTCGGACCCCGCTTGACGACCAGCAGGGCCGAGCCCGGTGGCAGCGCGTCGACCGCGGCCACCGCGTCGCGCTCGGTGGACTCGTCGACATGGTCACCCTCGATACCCGACAGCGCGGCGGCCAGATTGAGCGTCGACGTCTGTTCGGCGGGCCGCTCCGGCGCCACGGGCTCGCCCGGGCGCACGAGAGGGGACCCGCACCGCGCGCAGTACAGCGCGTCGGACGGGTTCTGCTGTCCGCACCTCGTGCAGAACACAGTCGCGTCCGCTTCCTGCCGTCGAGCCCCGCGCAAGCGGGTTCGTCAGCCGCCTCGGCCGCCGCCAGGCGGCGGCGGGAATGTCGTTACCAGCATTGCGATGGTGGGGCCGGGCGTACCCGGCACATCCCCACCACCGTCGATGATCACACGCCTACGGTCGGAGCGTCCATGACCGTACCCCCGGCGCACTCCGAGGCTAGTGCATCGGGGGCACGGTCGCGAAAAGGGTGCGACCCGTGTTGTTCGGCGTGGCGCCACCCAGCCCCCGCCACCCGACCACACCAGCTACTATGAGTGCTCCTTGACGTACTCCTCGTACTCTGTGGCGGTGAGCAGACCGTCGATACCGCCGCCCGCGAGCGCGATCTCGACCAGCCATCCGTCACCGTAGGGATCGGAGTTGATCAGTTCGGGCGAACTCACCAGCGCCTCGTTGCTCGCGATCACCCGGCCCGCCGCCGGAGCGTAGATCTCCGAGACGCTCTTGGTCGACTCGACCTCGCCGAAGGACTCGCCGGCCGCCAGTTCGCTACCCGCCTCGGGCAGCGAGACGAAGACGATGTCGCCCAGCGCCTCCTGCGCGTACGCGGTGATGCCGACCACGGCCGCGTCCCCACCGAGCCGGACCCACTCGTGCTCACGGGTGTACTTCAGGTCGTCCGGATACACCGGAAGATCGCCTCCCTTGATCGACGTGCTCAGCCTGCCGGGCGAGCGTAGCGGGGACTGGGCGTCGGCCGCACCGTTCGGATCTGCATCCGGACAAACGTCCGTACACCGGTCTGCGCGCCCTCGCGCGCCGCTACCGTATCGAGCACTCCGCCGGGAATCCGCAGCGCCCGGTCCAGGGTGTGCGCATCACCGATCACCCGCAGCACATAGGGCGCTGTGATCGACCGTCCGTCCACGACCAGTCCGAGCCCCGGATGATCGGCGACATACGTCGACACCCCCACCCGCACCCCCGCGATCTCGATCGCCTCGGCTCCCGCGTCCCGCAGTTCCTGCAGCGCGTCCAGCAGCACCGACGCGTCGACGGACCCCTTCGGATCACGAATGGTCAGTTCCAGCCCCGGCCCCGTCACCGGCACGGTCCCGGCCAGCACCGCCACCTCGTCGGCATCGTCCGGTCCCGGTGTCGCCCGGGCGGAGGTCGGTGCCACGGGTGCCACGGGTGCCACGGGCCCCTGCCGCCCGCTCCCCGGCGCGCCGAGGAGCGGGACGCCGGCCACCTGGCGCAGCCGCCCCTCCTGCGCCGCGAGCGACCGATCCGCGGCACCGATCGCGCGCAGGGTCGCGGCCAACTGGTCCGGCCCCGCCCGCGCCACCGAGAAGGACGGCGCCGCCGACCGTACGGCGATCACACCCCCGAACCCAAGCCCCGCCAGTAACACCAACGTCACCATCCGCACCCCCCGCCGCGCCCACACCCCCTCCCGCGGCCCTGGCACCTCCCCGGGGTCCGGCATCTCCCCAGGGTCCGCTGGCTGCTCTGACCCCGCTGGCTCTGCCGGCTGCTCTGATTCCGTCTGTTGCCCTGGCTGCCGGTCCGCGCCGCTGCCAGCCGTCCGACCCGCGTCCGTGGCCGCGTCCGTCTCCTCGGGCACGGCTTCGGGCATGTCCTCACCCGGACGTCCGGGCTGGACCTCTGCCCTGGCGTCCGGCGTGGATTCGGGGGCGTCCGACGGTGGTTTCGAGCCTGCGATCGCAGAAAGCCGCACATCCCGCACGGACGCGGACCTCACCTGCCTCTTCATGCGCACCCCCGGGTCGACCATGACCTACCAGGACACGCCCCGCCCCTGCGGTCACCATCTGCGACCAATGTGCGGGATGCCATGGGGGCGGCAAAGCCACACGGGTCGCTGTGGGGGTATCCGCGTCCGATTTGCCCCCCAGGACGACCCGTGTGGCGCGATCTTGACCGGCGGCCCGTCACGGGGCGTAGCACGCGACGGAATCGATCGCCAAGAGAGAGATCATGGTTGCTATCAGTGATGGGCGGGGTCGGGGGTGCGGCGAGGACCAGCCGCACGCGGGACGAGACCCCGATCCGGGGCAGAGCACCGTTCTGGGACGAGACCCCGAGGCGGGAGGGGGAACGTCCATGGGAGTGGGAGTGGGAGTGGGGGGCGGGGTGGGCATGTCAGCGGCCGACCAGAGCGCGGCGCAGGGCGGTCGCGGAGGTGAAGATCCGGATGCCGAGGACGACGATGACCGCGGTCGAGAGGGCATCGGCGAAACCGACGAGTTCACCGAGCAGCACCAGCAGCACCGCGACGGCGACATCGCCGACGAAGGACACGACGAAGACCCGATCGTCGAAGGTCCGCTCGACGAACGCCCGCGCGCCGCCGAGGACGGCGTCGACGGCGGCGACCACCGCGACCGCCAGGTAGGGGGCGAGCCAGTGCGGTGCCGTCGGCCCCAGCAGCAGACCGGCCGCTACTCCGATGAGCAGGGCGAGCAGGGCGGGCGTCATCGACCTCGGAGCCGTTCTGGCGATCATCCGCGCTATCCGCGTCATCGGTGTCCTTCCCTCATCCGGTCCGGCGGACGTTGCGCAGCACCGGCAACGGTGCCGCGGGCAGCGTCATGGTCGCGGGCCTGGTCACCGTCAGGGCGGTCGCCGGCGAGTCCGGCTGGTTGCGCAGCCGGTCGACGACGGCCGAGCGTTCCAGCCGGGTGCCGAGTTCACCGGCATCACCGAGGGCCTCGATCACGTAGGGCGCGGTGACGGGCAGCAGGCCGACGAGGATGACGTTCGCCGCGGCCCGGATGGCGCTCAGTGTCGTCAGCCGTACCTGGTTCACGCTGATCGCCTCCGCGCCCGCGATCCACAGCACGTTGACCAGGTCTGCGACGTCATGATCGGTGATACCGACGCCAGCACCGACACCGACGCCGTCGGGCAGGCGCCCGGAGAGGGTGATCCGGACGCCCGGGCCGCGCACCGCGGCCCAGCCCCCGGGCGGGCCGAGCGCGGCGACGTCGGCCGCGGAACGGGCCTGCCGCTCGGCGGCGCGGCGTTGCCGTGAACGTCCGGCCGCCACCTGACGGTCCAGCGCGCCGACCCGTTCCCGGGTGAGTGTGAGCTCGGCGGAACGGGCCTGTACCTGGGCGCGCAGGGCCTGTTCGAGTCGCTGCCGGGCCGGTGCCTCGGCGACCCCCCGGCGCACCCCGAGCGTGACCACGCCGGCGAGCAGCAGCAACGTCGCCATCAGCACCATCGACCGCCCAGGTCGCCCGGTCCGATCCCCCACAAGGGGCATTTTGACGGACGGCGGCCGCATTACTGCCGAAGGTGGTGCCGCGCGCCGCGGTGGGGGGCGCTCAGCGGGACTCGACGACGTCGGCCCAGTGCCGCAGCAGGGTGTGGGCCTCGGTGAGGTCGGCGCCCTCGGCCCACAGATGTGTGACGGCCTCACTGGGGTCGGGCAGGACGAGAATCCACGAACCGTCGGCGCCCACCACGCGCACGCCGTCGGTGGTGTCCAGCGTGAAACCGGCGTCCACGTCGACGGATTCGACGACGCGGCGCATCACGGTGCCCTTGACCGCCCAGGGGGTGGGCACCGAGCGGCGCAGGATGGCGACCGAGGGTATCCGGGCGTCGATCACGGACAGGGTCAGTCGGGTCCGCGAGACCAGGGCCAGCAGCTTGACGAAGGCGGCGAGGCCGTCGATGGCCGGGCCGAACTCGGGGACGACGAAGCCGCCACGTCCGTCCGCGGCGAAGACGACCCCGTCCTGCCGGGCGACCTGGGACAGCGCCGGCGCGGACGTGGGGGTGCGCCGCACGCTCAGGCCGTGGAACCGGGTGACCTGGTCGGCGACCCGGGTGGTGGTGACGGGCAGGGCGACGGCGGCACCGCGGCTCTCGGCGGCGACCAGATCGAGGAAGACCAGCAGCGCGCGGTCGTCGTCGATGAGGTCGCCGCGCTCGTCGACGATCGCGAGACGTTCACCGGTGTGGTCGAAGCGCACCCCGAAGGCGGCGCCGGAGCTCGCGACCAGCGCACCGAGACGGTCGGTGGCGCGCAGGTCGTCGGTGGCGTCGTAGGCGGGTATGGTCTCGTCGACCCGGCCGTTGACGGTGAGGACGTCCACGCCGAGCCGGCCGAGCAGGGTCGGCAGCACCAGCGAGGCCGCTCCCCCGGACGGGTCCACCACGATCTTGAGTGCGGCGTCCGTGACGCCCGTGGTGTCCACCCGGTCGAGCAGGTCCTGGATGTAGAGATCGAGGGTACGCGCGGGAAAGCGCAGGTCGCCGATCTCGCCGGGGAAGGCCCGGCGGAACTCCTGGCGGGAGAACACCCGGTCGAGCTTGCGCTGGGCGGCCGGGGAGAGATCGTCCCCCTCCGCGTCCAGGAAGAGGATGTCGATGCGTTCCGGATCTCCGGGGGTGGTGCGCACCATGATGCCGCCGGCCGCGTTCGACGAGCGGACGTCGAAGCGGGCCACCGGCATCGGCGCGACCTCGAGGTCACGGATGTTGATCGCCCCGGTGGTCAGCGCGCTGATCACGGCACGTTTGAGGGCGCGGGCGGCGCGGGAGCCGTCCCGGGCGGTGGTGACCGTGGCGCCCTTCTTCAGGGTGGTGGCGTAGGCCGCCGAGAGCCGGACCACCAGCTCCGGGGTGATCTCGGCGTTGATCAGGCCGGAGACGCCGCGCGGGCCGAACAGAGTGCGCTGCCCGCGCGACTCCCAGATCACCGAGGTGTTGACGACCGCGCCGGCCTCGATCGTCTTGAACGGGTAGACCTTCACGTCGTGGGAGACGAAGGCCTCCTCCCGCACGACGCACTCGTCGCCGATGACCGCGCCCTCCTCGATCCGCGCCGCGCGCAGCACGTCGGTGCTGCGCCCGATCACGCAGCCCCGCAGGTTGGCCTGCGGGCCGATGAGGGCGTTGTCCTGGACGATCGCGCGGTGCAGGAAGGCGCCGGACTTCACCAGCACGTTGCTGCCGAGCACGGAGTACTCGCGCAGTTCGGCTCCGGCCTCGACCTTGCTGTAGTCGCCGACGACGAGGGGACCCTTGAGGACGGCGTCCGGATGCACCTCGGCGTCCTCACCGATCCACACCCCCGGTGACACCTCGAAGCCGCCGATGTCGACCTCCACCTTGCGGCCCAGCACGTCGGCCTGGGCCCGCAGGAAGCTCGCGATGGTGCCGACATCCTCCCAGTAGCCCTTGGCCACATAGCCGTAGACGGGTGCGCCGGCCTTGACCAGACGGGGAAACACATCCCCGGACCAGTCCACCGCCTCACCGGGTGGCACGTGCGCCAGCACCTCCGGCTCCATCACGTAGATGCCGGTGTTGACGGTGTCGGAGAAGACCTGGCCCCAGGTCGGCTTCTCCAGGAAGCGCAGGATGCGGCCGTCCTCGCCGGTGATGACGATGCCGAACTCCAACGGGTCGGGCACCGACGTGAGCGCCACCGTGACCAGTGCGCCGACCCTGCGGTGATAGGCGACGAGCTCGGTCAGGTCGATGTCGGTCAGCGCGTCGCCGCTGATGACCAGGAACGCCTCGTCACGCAGCGCGTCCTCGGCGTTCTTCACACTGCCGGCGGTGCCCAGCGGAGTCGTCTCGGTGGCGTACGACAGGTGCATGCCCAGCTCGTCACCGGCACCGAAGTAGGTGCGGATCATCGAGGCGAGGAACTGCACCGTCACGACCGTCTCGTCGAAACCGTGCCGCTTGAGCAACCGCAGCACATGCTCCATGATCGGCCGGTTGACCACGGGCAGCAGTGGTTTGGGCAGGTTGGCGGTCAACGGTCGCAGCCGGGTGCCCTCACCGCCCGCCATGACGACCGCTCTCACCGATGACCTCCCGCTCCGGCCGTCCCCGCCGTCGCGGAGCTGCCCGCTGATCCGCCGCCGCGGCCACGATGTGCTCGGACCAGCCGCGCCGCCTGAAGGAAATAGAGCGCGCCGGACCACCAGTACAGAGCGATACCCCAGATCGCGAACGCCCATCCGACCGGACGGGCGGCCGTCGCGAGCCAGGAGTCCCCGGCCGAGAGCAGCAGCAGCGGGAAGGCGTAGAGCAGGTTGAACGTCGCCGCCTTGCCCAGGTAGTGCACGGGCAGGGCCACCCCCACCCCGATCCGGCGCAGCAGCGGCGGCAGGGCGAGCAGGGCGACATCCCGGGCCAGCAGCGCGACGGCGAACCAGAGCGGGACGATGTCGCGCACGGTCAGCGCGACGATGGTGGACAGGATGTACAGCCGGTCGGCCAGCGGGTCGAGCAGGGCGCCGAGCCGGCTGGCCTGGTCGAGCACGCGGGCGAGCTTGCCGTCGAGGTAGTCGCTGACACCGGCGAAGGCCAGCACACCGAAGGCAGCGCCGTCCGCCTCCGGACCGAGGACCAGCCACAGGAACAGTGGCACGCCCAGCAGGCGCAACGCCGACAGCGCGTTCGGAATCGTCCAGATCCGGTCCGGCGACGGCGCCCCGCCCGGCACGGCGTCCTGCATGCGACGTCCTCCTCCACCGGGCGCCCCAGCGGTCTGATCGACCGCTGGGCGCTGTCCCTACGACCCGGCGGGCCGGACAGTGCTGACGCTAGCGGATACAGCCGTCAGTGGATGCGGCCGACCTTGTAGGTCGAGCTGTAGATCGGACGCAACGACACCACACCGCCGGTCTGCGGAGCGGCCCACATGTACCCGTTACCGGCGTAGATGCCCACATGGTAGATGTTGCCGGGCGTCCCGTAGAAGATGAGGTCACCGGGCTGCTTGCCCGACTGCGGCACCTTGGTGGAGACGTTGTACTGCCCCTGGGCGGTGCGCGGCAGGGAGCGGCCGAGCTGCTTGAACACGTACTGGACGAGCCCGGAGCAGTCGAACGAGTACGGGCCCTCCGCGCCCCACACGTACGGCTTGCCCTTGTTCAGCGAGGCCAGGTAGACGGCTTTCTCCCCGATCGAGCTGCCGGGGATCACCGTCGGGATGGCCTGCGAGATGACCGAGCCGTCGATTCCGACACCGACCCGGCCGACCCCCGTGCCGGTTCGGGTGGGGCTGGCGATCGTCACGGTGGCGGCGCCGGCCAGGGAGGGCCGCAGCGCGCTCGAACCATCGAAGACCGCGGTGATCGTGGTGGTGGACAGCAGCCGCGCGGTGATCTGCGCGTTGCCGCTGGCATCGGTGTGCAACCGGGTGGACGTCTGCCACTGCGGCCCGTTGACCACGACGATGCGGATGTCCTGGCCGGCCAGCGGCGCACCGGTGTCGGCCTCGGTGGCGCGCACGGTCAGCACCACCGGGGTGTTCGGGGCGACGGTCGTCCTGTCCGCGGTGATCGAGACGTTGGTGAAGACCGGGTCGTGATCGGCGATCGCGGTGGCCAGCGGTGCGAGGGAACGGGCGGCCGTCAGGTCACCGGAGGCGCTCTGGGTGGACGTCATGGACGCCTCGCGCAGCAGCGAGTTCGCCTCCAGGGAGGAGGAGCCGTCCGTGCCGGCGGGGACGGTCGCCGCGAAGGCCGCCGTCGACGCGGCGATCGTGCCGGTGGTGAAGGCCGCGATGGTCACCGCCCGGCGCGGCGGGGCGGAGCTACGACGCCGCGACGTACCGGAGCCGGTCGCGGCGGAAGCACGGGGGGCCGCGGGGCGCTGGCGACCGCGGACGAGCTGCTCCCAGTCGTCCGGCAGCCAGGCCATGGCACGACGTGGCAAAACGCGTCCTTCCCGTGCGCTGGCGAGGTGAGACGCCGGAAGCGGGCCGGGGTGCCCGATCACCGACGGACCCGGTCAGTACCGAGGCAGACCACGCGCTGACGAGCGACGGTGGTGCTCCCCCGGGACCGTGGGTCCCCACGCCTGCCCCGGCAAACTCGGAGGGGTCGCCGAACCGGGGGCAGGACTAGGCGCATCGGTTCGACGGGTGTCGCAGTTGGCTTGCGGGTGCCCACACTTCGCCTGCGGCGCATCACTTCTGAAGACCCAAACGAACGTGCTGCTGACGACGATAGTGGACATACCGCTATTGCCGGCAACCACCCCGAGCCCAACGCTTGGACACCCGCACCCGATACCCCCGCCTGCCAGCAAACCGCGCACTCTCGATCACCATCCGTCAGTACCGGCGAGCGCCCGCTGTGTCGCGGGAAACATCCGGAATCCCTGCGCACCCGCCCACTGACGTGACGTCGCGGACTACCCGTACGATCATGACCGTCCGCGTGCGTCCGACCGTGCGAGCCCACCCCGACCACATCCGACACCCCCAGCCGGACGCACCCACACCGGCTGGCCGCTGCTCGCACCCGATCCGGGGACCCGCCCGGCCCTGCGGGGAGCCGTCCGACCCGTCGCCGTCCACGATGGTGGTGGCGTTCCGGGGGGTGGACATTGGTGTCGTCGCCGTGGCCAGGCGAGCATCGATCGAGGTCGCGGGCATCCGCGGCCACCGCCGACCGCCAGCGTGACCGCGCGGCGACCATCCGTGTTCGCGGCGTCACGCAGGATGGACCGATGAGGTCCGACCCCCTGATGACCGTGACCGAGGTGGCCAATCACCTGCGTCTGACCGCGTCGTCATGGCGCGAGCAGGTAGCCGCGGGTACCGCCCCGCCCCCTGACGACCCGGACACCGCCACCGACAAGCCCGAGTTCCGACGCCGCCCCCGCTGGCACCGATCCACGCTGGACACCTGGAACGAACAACGCCGCGCCGAGCGCCGCGCCGCCCGCGAGGCTCAGACCACCCAGACCACCCAGGCCGGCGGATAGCCCAGACCCGCCGAATCCCGGGCGGGGCCCGGCGATGCCCATGGCTGCCATGATCCACATGCGTGCCGATGGAGCATCCGGAAAATGCGAACGCCCCCTCCGCCACGTTCGGCCGAGAGGGCATTTCCCCTGTCGGGACGACAGGATTTGAACCTGCGACCCCCAGACCCCCAGTCTGGTGCGCTACCAAGCTGCGCCACGTCCCGTACGCGAGCAACACTACCGTATCCGCGCGCCGAACAGTGACCGGGGGTCGCGTCGAGCACCGACGCGCCCCCCGACCCTCGTGCGCGGCCCCGCGTGGGACCAGGCCGAGGCCGTCACCCACGAGGAAGTCCGTGCGGTGCGTCAGCCGCCGGTGAAGCACGGCGCAGGGCCGTTCGGGAGGTGCGGCTGACGACCGCGGACTTTGACTACCGCAGGGAGAGCGAACCTCAGCTGGCGCCCTGGGTACGACGACGCGCCACCCCGGCACCGATCAGCAGGGCACCGATGGTGGCCCCGGCGACCGGAAGCAGCGGTGAGGACGCGCCACGGTCGGCCATGCCACCGCCACCGGCGGGCACACCGCCGCCGGCGACGCCACCGACACCGACACCGACGCCGACGACGCCAACGCCGACACCGGCCGCGCAGTCCTTGTCCTTGTCCTTGTCCTTGTCCTTGTCGTCCCAGTTGAACCAGTCTTCGTCCTTGTCACCGTCCTTGTCGCCGTCCTTGACCTTGTCCTCGTCAAGGCCCTTGCCCTCGTCGCCCTTGTTGAGCTCGTCGGCCTCGGCCTTCTTGTCCGGGGCGTCCTTGTCGCCGTCCTTGTCCTTGTCGCCAAAGATGTCCCAGTCGTCCTTCTGGTCCTTGTCGTTACCGCAGACGGGCTTCTTGTCGTCGAATGCGTGGGCCGCGGACGTGCCGACTGCCACGGTGAAGGTTGCGGTGGCGATGCCGGAGATCGCGAGCGCGGCGGCGCGGCGACCCATACCCTTCGTCATCTGGTCCCCTCTCTCACTGACGGTGATCTATGCATCACTGCGAGTGACACCATAGCGACCGGCTGTGAGCATCCGCGCCAAGCGCGCAGGGCGTGGTGCGGTCCGCCGCGACAGTCGGCGTGGGATCGAGAGTGCGTTCGCGTCAGCGAAAGCCGGATTCGGCCCGGTTCGCTCCCGACCAGGTCGACCCACCAGGCACATCCGCGTCATGGTCACCCATTGTTGCCCCCCGCTCGCTAGAGTGACGCTCAGTCAGGGGCGATACACGGTGCGATTCCTGCCGTCCCGACGAGGACAGGGGGTGCGAGATGACCGAGCGAGCCAGGTGGCGACAGCTGCCGCCATGGCGCAGGCTGTCGGCGTGGCACGGAGTGCTACTGGTCGGCGTCATGTTGATCCTGGTCAGCGGATTTCGGCTGGCGGAACCGGCATTCGACGCCGTCCGCGGCGGTTCCGGGGCGGACGCGGCGAACGAACTGCCACCGATCCCCGCACCGCCCCCGTCACCCCCACCGGCGCCGACCGGGACGGCCACCTCGCCCGCCCCGACCCAGCCCGCGGTGGTGATCAGCGATCCGGCCCGGCTGCGTATCCCCCGGCTGAGCGTCGACGCACCGGTCGTCGATCTCGGCCTCGCCGCGGACGGCACCATCGCCGTGCCCACCTCGTGGGGGGACGTGGGCTGGTACGACCGGGGACCCGCACCCGGCGGCATCGGCCCGTCGGTCCTGGTCGGCCACTACGACTCGACGTCGGGACCGGCGGTGTTCTACCGGCTCAACCAGCTTGTTCCCGGAGACAAGGTGGTGGTCGTGGGAGCGTCCGGTCTCAGCCAGACCTTCCTGGTCGACCGCTCCGAGGAGGCCACCAAGTCGACGTTCCCGACCGAACGCGTCTACGGCCCGGTGACCCGCCCCGAGCTACGACTGATCACCTGCGGTGGGGCGTTCGACTTCCAGACCCGTCACTACCTGAGCAACCTGATCGTCTACGCCCACGCCGACACCACCCTGCCAGCGCCCAGCCCGACCACGAGCGCCGCGGCGGCGCCGGTGCCGCCCGCTCCACGCGTCACGCCCGCCGTCGCCGCGGCTCCGAGGTCCTCCCAGGGATAGCGCGACGGCCCGTGGCGAGAGGCGCGAAGGACACCTCGCCACGGGCCTGTGGCTTAGCTGGGACGGCGGCGGTCGCCGCGCTCGCGGACCCGGACCGAGATGGAGATGGGTGAGCCGGCGAAGCCGAAGTCCTCACGTAGCCGGCGTTCGAGGAAACGGCGGTAGGTCGGCTCGAGGAAGCCGGTGGTGAACACGACGAAGCGTGGGGGACGCACGCCGGCCTGGGTGGCGAACAGGATCTTCGGCACCCGACCGCCACGGGCGGGCGGCGGGGTGGCGCCGACGACCTCGCCGAGCCAGGTGTTGAGCCGGCCGGTGGGGATACGGGTGCCCCAGGACTCCAGAGCGGTGCGCAGGGCGGGAGCCAGCCGGTCGGTGGCGCGCCCGGTGCGGGCGGAGACGTTCACCCGCGGCGCCCAGCCCACCCGGCCGAGGTCGCGCACGACCTCACGTTCCAGGGTGACCCGACGGTCCTCGTCGACGAGGTCCCACTTGTTCCAGGCGATCACCAGCGCGCGGCCGGCCTCGACGACCATGGTGATGACCCGCTGGTCCTGCTCGCTGAGCGGCTCGCCGGCGTCGAGCAGGACGATCGCGACCTCGGCCGCCTCCAGCGCGGAGGCGGTGCGCAGCGACGAGTAGTACTCGGCGCCGGAGGCCTCGCGTACCCGGCGACGCAGGCCGGCGGTATCGATGAACAGCCACTCCTCGCCACCGACGGTGACGAGTTCGTCGACCGGATCACGGGTGGTGCCGGCGACGTCGTGCACCAGCGAACGCCGACTACCGGCGATCTTGTTGAGCAGGCTGGACTTGCCGACGTTCGGCCGCCCGATCAGCGCGACCCGGCGCGGACCGGTGGTCTCGGTGAACACCTCGCGGGGCGCCTCGGGCAGCGCGGCGAGCACGGCGTCGAGCAGGTCGCCACTGCCCCGGCCGTGCAGGGCGGACACCGGGTGGGGCTCACCGAGCCCCAGGCTCCACAGCGCCGCCGCGTCCGCCTCGAACCGCAGGTCGTCGACCTTGTTCGCGACCAGGATGACGGGCAGCCCGCTGCGGTGCAGCACCCGGGCGACGGCCTCGTCGGCGTCGGTCGCGCCGGTGACGACGTCCACGATGAACAGCACGGCGTCGGCGGTGTCCAGCGCGGCGCGGGCCTGCTCGGAGACCTGGGCGGCGAGACCGGACGCATCCGGCTCCCAGCCGCCGGTGTCGACCAGGGTGAACCGGCGGCCGTTCCAGGTCGCGTCGTAGGCGATGCGGTCACGGGTGACCCCGGGAACGTCCTCCACGACGGCGGCGCGTCGCCCGAGGACCCGGTTGACCAGCGTCGACTTGCCAACATTGGGCCGACCGACGACGGCGACGATCGGCTGCCCCAGTGCCGGCCCGCCGAACTCGCCGTCGTCACCGTCGGCGAACCCGACCAGTTCGGCCGCCTCGGCCAGCCAGCCGGCCTGCTCCGACCCGCTCGGCGCCTCGCCGCCGCCCCGCGCACCGCTACCGCCCCGCGCACCGCTGTCACTCTGCGCATCGCTGCCGCCGTGCGTCGCTTTACCGCGCATCCGGCCGTCCAGTTCGTTCGTCACTGTCATCGTCTCGTCACTGGCATTGCTGCCATACCTGTCGTCAGAGCCGGTGATCCTCGATGATCACACGGTGGAGCCGCCGTGGGTGGCCCGGGCGGTCTCGAGATGGTCCAGCAGGCGTACCCGGATGTCCTCGGCGACGGCGGCCAGCGCCCGACGCGAACGGGGGTTCGCCGGCACCTCCACCTCGAACGGGTTGCCGAACACCACCCGCACCCGCACCGACCGGCGCGGCCAGCGCGCGCCCTTGGGCAGCGCCTGAGCGGTGTTGAGACAGGCCACTGGCAGCACCCGGCAGCGCCCGTGGACCGCCAGGTAGGCGATGCCATGCTGGACGGCGGCCATCTCACCACTGCCGCGGGTGCCTTCGGGGAACACGCCGATCGCACCGCCTCGGGAGAGCTCATCGAGTGCGGTGTGCAGGGCATCCCGGTCAGGACGGCCACGGTCAATCGGGATCTGCCCGCTGAACAGCAGCATCCGGCCGACAATCCGAGTGTACATCTCGGACTTCACCAGACAGCGCACGGTCCGTGGCGCCTCGATCACGACCAGCGGGCCGTCCAGCCAGCTGCTGTGGTTACCGGCGAAGATCAGCGGCTCGCCGTGCGGGACGTTCTCCACGCCCTCGAGGTCGACCCGCATGACCAGCCGGTTGAGCACCGCACGGACCCCGGGCTTGAGCAGCCGATGCGGCCGGTCGCTGTAGACCGGCGACTGCGCCCCCCGGTGCGCCGCGGCACGGCCGGCACTGCCGGCGCTGGTTCCAGTGCCAGTGCCAGCGCCAGCGCTGGTGCTCGGCGCGGGATCGGGGGCGGGGAGAGGATCAGCGGTCATGACACCGCATTGGTCGACTGGCCCACGGGAGCCGACTGGCCTGCGGCGGTCGACTGGCCGCAGTGGCGCAGGACCGCCTCGACCACCTCGGGGACGCCCATCGTCGTCGAGTCGAGCACGATCGCGCCGTCGGGGACGGCCAGCGGGTCGGCGGCGCGGGTGCTGTCGAGGACGTCACGGCGGTCGAGTTCGGCCAGGGTGCGGGCGACGTCGTCCACGCCCTTCTCACCGAGCTGACGGGATCGGCGCAACGCCCTGACCTCGGTTGACGCGGTCAGGAACACCTTGATCGCGGCGTCGGGGGCGACCACGGAGCCGATGTCACGGCCCTCGACCACGATCCCGCCGACCGCGCCGGCCGCCTCGATGATCTGGCGCTGCTGGGCGACGAGACGACCACGCACGGCGGCCACGGCGGCGATCGCGCTGACCGCGTTGGTGACCGCCCGGGTGCGGATCTCCGCGTCGACCCGGGCGCCGTCGACGGCGATCGTCGGGGCCTCGGGGTCGACACCCACCGAGATCACCGCCCGTTCGGAGAGCTCACCGACGGCGGCGGCGTCCTCGATGTCGATGCGCTGCTCCAACGCGAGCTGGGTGAGCGCGCGGTACATCGCGCCGGTGTCGAGGTAGCGCAGGCCGAGGCGACGCGCGAGTTCGCGGGCCACGGTGCTCTTACCCGACCCGCCGGGGCCGTCGACCGCGACGACCAGCCCCTGTCCCGACGAAATGGCCGCCTGCTGCGTCGCGTCGTCGGCGCTCGCGCCGGTGGAAAACGCAGACCCGTGGTCGGGCTCCACCCGATTCCTCCGTCCCGGATACGTGCGGATGATCGGGTCGCGTCCGTCGCGTCCGTCGCGTGCGACCCGGATCAGGCTACTCGGTGCCACTTCAGGATCGTCGGTATGCCGTCCATCCGGTGTTTACCAGCCGGTGGACGACCTCGTCGGCGACCGCCGGATCCACAGCGAGCTCGACGATGCCGGCGGGGGCGTCCAGGCTGTGTTCGAACGGGCCCACATCCTCGATGTTGACACCCCAGTCGCTGATCAGGCCGACGATCGCGGCAAGCTGACCGGGCCGGTCGTCGAGCACGACCCCCACCCAGCCCCACTCGCGCACGGTGGCACCGGCCTTACGAGGCAGCCGGGCCCGTCCCGCGTGGCCGTCCCGCATCAGCGCGGTGATGGCGGTGGCGACCTGGGCTGCGTCCCCCGTCTCGAGGACGTCGGCGAGGGCGACGAGCGCACCGCCGAGCGACCGGACCCGGCGTCCGATCGGCTCCCGGTTGCCCTCGATGATGCCGGCCCACAACACCGCGTCGCTGTCGGCCAGGCGGGTGGTGTCCCGGAAGCCCTGGCCAGCCAGCGGCACGTCGTGCGCGTCGAGTCCGGTCAGCTCCCCGGCCAGCACGCTGGCGAGCAGCTGCGGGACGTGGGAGACCGTCGCCATCGCCTCGTCGTGACGGTCGGGGGTGGTGCGCACCGGTGTCGCGCCGCAGGCCAGCGCGACCGCGGTGGTGGCCGCCAGGGCCGCGTCGACGGTCTGCGGCAGTGGGCACACCGCCCAGACCCGTTCGGCGAACAGGTCTGGGCGCGCGGAGACGGCGCCGTGACGTTCCCGGCCGGCGATCGGATGCGCCGGGCACCATGACGACAGGTCGCCGCCGAGGCGGACACCGTCCTCGACGGGCCGGGCCTTCACGCTGCCCGCGTCGCTGACGGTGTCGGCCAGACCGCCGAGCAGCAGTTCGTGCACCTGCCAGGCGATCGTGGGCAGCGGGGTGGCGACGACGGCGTGCTCGACCCGCTCGCCCGCCCAGCGTCGCCCCGCCCCCATCTTCTCGGCGATGGTGACCTGGGCGTCCTCGGTGTCACGCAACAGCACCTCGACGCCCTGCGCGGCCAGCGCGAGGCCGATGCTCGTGCCGATCAGCCCGGTACCGACGATCCCGACCCGGCGCGGCATCGATGCCCGGTCCGTGGCCGTCGACAAGGGTTCAGCTGGGCTCACAGTCCGACGTCGCGGTAGAGCGCGCCGACCTCACCACGACTGAGGTGCCGCGGCCGGCCGGCGCGCAGCGTCCCGAGGGTGACCGGGCCGAGCTGGGTGCGAACCAGCCGGTGCACCGGGTAGCCGACGGCCTCGAGCATCCGGCGCACGATACGCGTGCGTCCCTCATGGATGACGACCTCGAGCATGACCCGCCCGTTGGCGTTGTCGACGACACGCACCGAGTCGGCGCGGGCCGGACCGTCCTCCAGCTCGACGCCGGCACGCAGCGTGCGCGGAACCTCACGGCGCATCGGCCCGGACACCTCGACCAGATAGGTCTTGGCCACCTCGAAGGACGGATGGGTCAGCCGGTGGGCGAGCTCCCCGTCGTTGGTGACCAGCAGCAGTCCCTCGCTGTCGGCGTCGAGGCGGCCGACGTGGAACAGCCCCGGTCCGAACTCGGTGAGCAGGCCGGCGACGGTCGGGCGACCACGGTCGTCCGACATGGTGCTGAGCACCCCGCGCGGCTTGTTCAACGCCAGGTGGATGAGCCCGCTGCGGGTGACGACGCGCACGCCGTCGACCTCGATGATGGCCGTCTCCGGGTCGACGCGCCGTCCCTGCTCGCGCACGACCGCCCCGTCGACGCGGACCCGACCTTCGTCGATCATCTCCTCGCTGGCCCGCCGGGAACCCACTCCCGCCGCCGCCAGGACCTTCTGCAACCGAATGCCCTCGGACGCGGCATCGCCCAGCCGGCCACGGCTGCCGCCGCCGCTCACCGGGGCCTCACGCCGCACGGCGGCGTCCCGACCGACCGGCACGTCACGACGCGCTGGGGCTTCACGATGAGCGGGGACATCCCGACCACCGGACGCCTCCCGGCGAGGCGGTGCGTCCCGACGGACGGGCGCACCCCGACCAGCGGGAGCGTCCCGACGGACAGGTGCACCGCGACCAGCGGGAGCGTCCCGACGGACGGGCGCACCCCGACCAGCGGGAGCGTCCCGACGGACGGGCGCACCCCGACCAGCGGGAGCGTCCCGACGGACGGGCGCACCCCGACGAGCAGGAGCGTCCCCACGGGCAGGGGCATCCCGGTAGGCGGGCGCACCCCGACCAGCAGGTGCGTCCCGACGGACAGGTGCACCCCGACCTGCGGGTACGTCCCGACGGACAGGCGCACCCCGACCAGCGGGTGCGTCCCGACGAGCAGGAGCGTCCCCACGGGCAGGAGCGTCCCGGTAGGCGGGCGCGCCCCGGCGGACGGGCGCGTCTCCACGGCTGGGAGCGTCCCGACGGGCAGGCGCCTCCCGGCGAGCGGGCGCGTCCCGATAGCCAGGCGCCTCCCGGCGAGCAGGTGCGTCCCGATAGCCAGGCGCCTCCCGGCGAGCAGGTGCGTCCCGATAGCCAGGCGCCTCCCGGCGGACGGGCGCGTCTCCACGGCTGGGAGCGTCCCGACGGGCAGGCACCTCCCGACGGGCAGGCACCTCCCGACGGGCAGGTGCGTCCCGACGGGCAGGTGCGTCCCGATGGCTGGGCGCCTCCCGGCGAGCGGGTGCGTCCCGACGGCCAGGCGCCTCCCGGCGAGCGGACGCGTCTCCGCGGCCGGGTGCGTCACGGCGGGTGGCCTGCCGGCGGGGAGCGGAGCTTTCACGGCTGACAACGGCGCCTTCACGGCGGGTGTCAGGTTCTTCACGGTGTGACAAAGTCATCCAGATCGTCGAGTCCTGGGAGCAGGGGGGCCAGCGGGGGCAGCTCCTCGAGGCTGCGTAGGCCCATCCGTTCCAGGAAGTAGTCGGTCGTGCCGTAGAGGATCGCACCCGTATCCGGGTCGTGCCCCACTTCCTCGACCAGCCTACGGGCGGTCAGGGTACGGATGACGCCGTCGGCGGAGACCCCGCGCACCGCACCGATCCGTCCACGGCTGACCGGCTGCTGGTAGGCGACGACGGCGAGGGTCTCCAGCGCCGCCTGGCTCAGCCGCGCCGACTGGCCGGCCAGCACGAAACCCTCGACCCAGGGGGCGCACTCGTCGGCGGTGTAGAACCGCCAGCCGGCGCCGACGTGACGCAGCCGGAACCCGCGTCCGTCGTGCGCGTAGGACTCGGCGAGCTGCGGCAGCAGGCGTTCGATCTCCCGTGCGGACGCCCCGAGCCCGGTGGCGAGTTCGGCGACACCGACCGGTTGTTCGGCGACCATCAGCACCGCCTCCAGCAGCGCGGCCAGCGGTGGCCGTTCGCCCCGCGGCACCCGCGCCGACGCCGACGGCTGCGACGGCTGCGGCTGGGTCGGTGAGGTCGGCTGCGGTGGCACCGGGTGCGCGGGCGGTGGCGGGGTCACGAGGCCTCCCTGTGCGCGTCGTCGTCGGAATCGGGATGCGGGTCGTCGTCCCCGTACGAGGCGTCATCCCCGTACAGGCCACGACCGACGGCGTACAGATCGGCGGCCACGTCGTCGGTGGCGATCCAACGCACGGTGAGCTCCCCGAGGGGAACCTCCTGGTCGAAGGACACCCGCCCCTCCCGAAACAGCTCGAGCAGAGCGAGGAACCGCGCCACGACCTCGATCGTCTGGCGGCAGCCGGCGCACAGGGTGCGGAACTCCGCGGTACCGAGTTCCCGCAGCAGACCGATGATAGCGATCATGTGCTCTCGGACGCTGACCCGGGGCAGATGGACGTGGTCCGTCGCGACCAGCGGTGGCAGCGGTGGCTCCCGCAGCCGGGCGGCCAGCGCCGCGAGCTCACTGGGACCGATGCCGATCTGCACCTCGGGCAACGCGTCGGCGTAGCGGGACTCCAGCGCCACCGCCCTGGGCACGTGCCGGGCCTCCAGCGCCATCAGACCCGCGAACAACGCCGAGGCCTCCTTGTACGCCCGGTACTGCAACAGCCGCGCGAACAGCAGGTCACGGGCCTCGAGCAGGGCGAGGTCCTCCGCCTCGTCCTCGGAGAGGGCGCCGGGCAGCAGTCGGGCGGCCTTGAGATCGAGCAACGTGGCGGCGATGACCAGGAACTCGGTGGCCTGACCCAGGTCGAACCGGTCACCCAGCCGTCGCAGATGCGCGACGAACTCGTCGGTGACCTGGGAGAGCGCCACCTCGGTGACGTCCAGCCGGTGCTTGGCGATGAGGGAGAGCAGCAGGTCGAACGGCCCGGAGAAGTTGGCGAGCTCGACCACGAACGGTTCCGGCGCCCCGCCCCGCGCCGTGATCATTGGCTTCTTCACCGCCGCGGCGCCGGCCGACTCACCCACGCCCTCGGACGCGCCGGCGGCGCCCGTGGCCTGCGTGGCAGCGCGGGAGGGGGTCATATGGCAACGCTACGCCTGGCCATCCAGGCATGATCGACCGACTCGGTGGCCCGTCCCACCAGGTACGCAGGACGTCCGCCCCGGTGCGCACCGCCGTCCACACGGGTGCGCGGCGACCCTGCCGGTGCGCGCTCCGGCGCGGGATGACCGGCCAGGCGCGGGCGGACAGCCCCGGGACCGGTCAGACCAGGTGCAGGCCGATGAGCGAGCCGAGGCCGCGCAGCAGCGGGCCGACGAGCTGGCCGACCACGGACGGGAACCCGGGGAACAGCGCCGGCAGCAACAGCAGCGCCAGCAGGATCACCAGGCCGATGTTGCCGTCGGTGAGCCGGTAGTGGGTGTTGCGCCAGCCCTCGGAGGTACCGCCGAGCAGGAACACCAGCCGGCCGCCGTCGGTCGGCGGGACGGGGATGAGGCTGATGATGAACATCGAGGCGAACGTCACCGCGAGCCACAGGGTGAACTCGGCGGCGAAGCTGTTCACGACCGTCGCCTCGATGACCCGATCGCCGAGGTCGATCGACGCGCGGTCGCTGACCAGACCGAACAGCGCCAGCGAGCCGAGCGCGAGCAGCAGGTAGGCCAACGGCCCGGCGAGGATCGCCGCCGCCACGTGGAAGCGCCGACGCCGCCACACGTCGTTCATCGGCACCGACTCCGCCCAGCCGTGCCCGACGATGAAGACGGCCAGCCCGCTGAACGGGGTCAGCCGTGCCTTCACGCTGGCGGTCAGCCGCCCGGCCCGCATCGGGGTGGGGTCGCGCACCAGCCGGGCGGTGAGCACCTGGGCGGCGTCGTGCACGAACACGCCGATCGCGAAGGCCACCAGCAGGGCGAGCAGGACCGCCGGTTCGGCGAGATGGAACAGCACCGTGTCACCTTTTCACGTACGTCCCGGTCCGGATGCCCCGGCGCCCGACTCAGCCGATGGCGGGCGGGGTGTGGTGACGGACCATCACTTCCCGGGCCAGGCGTCGATATCCCGCGGCCCCGACCGACGTCGGGGCGTAGGTGGTGATCGGCTCGCCGGCCACCGTCGTCTCCGGGAAGCGCACCGTCCGGTTGATCACCGTGTGGAAGACCTCGGCGGGGAACCGTTCGACGACCCGGGCGAGCACCTCGCGGGCGTGCAGGGTGCGCGCGTCGTACATGGTGGCGAGGATGCCGGCGACCTCCAGGCGCGAGTTGAGCCGCTCGCGGACCTTGTCGATCGTCTGGAGCAGCAGCGCCACTCCACGCAACGCGAAGTACTCGCACTCCAACGGGACGATCACGGCGTCGGCGGCGGTGAGCGCGTTCACCGTGAGCAGGCCCAGCGAGGGCTGGCAGTCGACCAGGATGACGTCGTACTCGTCCAGGACGGGGGCCAGCGCCCGGGCCAGCGAGTGCTCCCGGCCCACCTCGGTGACCAGCAGCACCTCGGCCGCCGACAGGTCGATGTTGCTCGGCAGCAGATCGAGCCGATCGACCTGCGTCTCGACGATGACCTCCCGGACGTCGCTCGCCCCACCGAGCAGCAGATCGTGCACGGTCAGGTCGAACTGCATCGGGTTGATGCCGAGCCCGACCGACAGCGCCCCCTGCGGGTCGAAGTCGACGAGCAGGACACGACGGCCGTACTCGGCCAGCGCCGCACCCAGGTTGATCGTGCTCGTCGTCTTGCCGACCCCGCCCTTCTGGTTGCACATGGCCACGATCCAGGCCGGGCCATGGGACGTCAGCGGTGCCGGAATCGGGAAGGACGGCAGTGGTCGACCAGTCGGGCCGGGCTCGCCGACCCCGTCGTCCAGACTCTCGCCGCCGGTCTCGAGCTTCCCCTCCTCGGACAGTCGGGGTTCACCGACAGTCACCTCGCCATAGGACAAGCGGATGGGGGGATCGACGGACGGGGCGTCGGTGGAAGGGACCACGGAGGGGTTGCTCCTTCTACAAAGAGCAGAAACGGACCGGTTGGAGCGTACCGACCCGGACCCGCTCCGGGGGTTCCTGGGTGGCCATGAGGCGGCGTGTCGCGTGATGGGCGGCGTGTGCGCGTTGCCACGGGCACCTGTGGTGAAACCCGAACCAGGTACCCGGTGTAACTGGTGAGATGCAATCTGACCTGCATGTCCCGATGTCACCGCCCGTGAGCGCTAGCACCGTCCCGGCGCCACCGCCGCCGCGCCGCCGCCGTGTACTGCGACCTCCGGGCCGGTCCGCGGCGCACTCCCGGTGGCCCCGACAGTGGCCCGTATGGGGCGGTCGGCCCGGCCCTTCCCGTGTCCCCCGCGGGCCACGCCCGCCCCTGCCGCGACGCTCACCCCACGTCCCGCTCGTTCACTCCGCGTTCCACCACGCCGCGGAACTACCCCGTTTGGGGGCCGTCAGGGCGCGGTGACCGACCGGAGATCGCATCCGGACGGGCGGGGCGGGGCGAGTCACCAGTCCGGCGGATACGGTCTGGCCACGGGGACCGCCAGCGGGGGCCGACCGGACGGGCGCAGCGCGCCACCCGACACCGGCCATCCCCGCGGGGCGGACCGCTCCGGGTTCGAAGTCAGGTTCGGGGTGAGGAGCAGGCGGCATGACCGGCAGTGCGAACCTCCGGGTGGACCGCGTCATCACACGTGGCGGGTTCACCCTGGACGGCCAGACCTTCATGGTCGACAACAACGTCTGGCTGGTCGGCGACGATGACGAGGTCCTCGTGATCGACGCGGCCCACGATCCGTCCGTGATCGCCGCCGCCGTCGGTGGCCGCACCGTCACCGGCATCGTCGCCACGCACGGCCACAACGACCACATCAACGCCGCAGCCGAACTCGCCGACCTGGTCCGGGCCCCGATAGCCCTGCACCCCGCGGACGACGAACTGTGGCGCATGGTCTACCCGCGCCGACCCCCCGACCGTGCCCTGGCCGACAACCAGATCCTCACCCTGCCCGGCGGCGGCGTCCTGCAGGTCCTGCACACCCCCGGTCACTCCCCCGGCGGTGTCTGCCTCTACGGCCAGCTGCAGAACAGCCCCGTCCTGTTCAGCGGCGACACCCTGTTCCGCGGCGGCCCGGGCGCCACCGGACGCTCCTTCTCCGACTTCCCGACCATCCTCACCTCGATCCGCAGCCGCCTGCTCACCCTCCCGGCGGCCACCATCGTCCACACCGGCCACGGCGACGACACCACCATCGGCGAGGAAGCGCTGGACGTCGACGACTGGGCCCGCCGCGGCCACTGACAGCCAGGTCGGGATTCGTCCACCGGCCCCGGCCAGGGACACCAGCTCGGGGCCGGTGGACGCGCCCGTACGCAACCGTCAGGGACGACCGTCAGAGGTGGCTGTCAGCGGGGACCGTCAGAGGCGACCGGCGGTGTGATGCCGGTCCTTGTCGTGGTGATGGGCGCTGCCCGGGCCGCGGGCGGCCCACAGCGGAGCGACCGCGAAGATGAGACCGACCGCGACACCGACCTGGAGAACGTGCCGGATCCAGTCGATGCCGCCGGTGTGCCGGACCCCGATCGCGCTGGCGATGAGGTTACCGACGAGCGCGCCGACGATACCGACGGCGACGGTGAGCCACAGCGGGATGTCCTGCCGTCCCCGCACGAGCAGACGAGCCAGCACGCCGATCACAAGACCGGCGAAGACTATCCAGATGACTTGGAACATCCTGCACCCCCAGGTCGAGATCCTCCCTGTTTTCTCTCCGCCGGCCCCCGTCCACAAACAATCCCGCCCCGCCCCCACCCCCGCCTCGAGCCCCGTCCCCGTCCCCGATCCCGTCCGAGATCCCGTCCGAGATCAGCGAACTGCCAGGGGACGGCGGTGGATCGGTGGCGCGGGTCAGCCGCTGCCGGGGAGCGTGTTGGGATCGATGGCGAGCAGGTTGACGGCGGTGATACCCGTCCGCGTGGTGCCGATGATGTGGACGCGGAAGTAGCCGTGCAGGCGGTAGAAGCCGCGGGACGAGTCGAAGGTCGCGCCGCGACCGGCCATGTCGCTCAGGCGGTAGGTGGTTCCGGTGCAGCCCAGGGCGGTGTCCGAGCCGGGAGCCTGGCCGAGGGACAGCGTGTTGCAGGAGTCGTAGAGGGTGAAGTTGGGGACGGACTCCCCGCCGAGATCAGGGCCGGGGAAGAAGGACTGGCCGTTGCCGTCGGTCGGTGCGAGCAGATCCAGCAGGACGACCTCGGCCTCATGATCGGCGATGAAGCCGACGAACGACTGCCCGGCGGCGAGCTGGCTGACGGCGCCCCGGAAGGCCGGCACGTCGTCGAGGGCGGGCAACGGCGCGTCGGTGGGTGACGACGAACCACTGGCCGACGTCGAGCCGCTGGCCAGCGCGGCGCTGTTGGCCGCCGGGCCGGTCAGCCGGGTCCCGACCCTGGGATACGGCACGGAGCCGGCCATGTGCGGGGAAACCATGCGAACCACCGGCGTCGGCGTCGGACGACCCGCCCCGCCGGCACCGTTGCCGCCGGACCCACCAGCGGCATGGGCCGCCCCGAGGGCCGTCAACGTGGCGACCGCCGCGGCCAGCGCCGCGAGCATGGCGTTGCGACGAGGATTCCGCCCCGCCGACGCCCCCGCCGGCGATCCGCCCAGTGGCCCGCCACCAATCCGCACGATCTCGCGCGAACCGGAAGCGGCTCTGGCGTCGGCGCCGGTGCCGACGCCGATCTGGGCCACGACCAGTCGTTCCCGAGCCCAGGCCGGGGTCGCCGGCCCCGACTCCAGCCCCGGCCCCGACTCCAGCCCCGGCCCCGACTCGAGCGCCGGCAGGCTCCCGTCGACGTCACCGGCACCGTCGAGTTCGGTGCTTTCGCCAATGTCCGCGACATCGCTGTGACTGTCGCCGACCACGTCCTCGCCACGCTCACGCTGCTCTGCGGCGGCCATCGACCAGGCCTGACCAGCGGCATCCTCCGCGGCTTCGGACGCCGGGCCAAAGCCGCCGGAGTCCACCGGCGACCGCTCGAGCGCCCCGCCGGAGCCGTCGGAGGCCTCCCGCGGCTGTCTGGTCGCCGCCTTGGGCGACTCGGGTGAGCCGTCCGGATCGGCCGGGCTGAGGCCGGGGAGACGTCCCACGGTTCGCCGCGCTCGGTCCTGTGCCGGGCCATCGTCGCGCTGATCAACCCGGTCCACCGCGTCCGGATGATCAGTGCCATCCCACGCCGCCTGGACGGACGCGCTGGCCACCGCCATCGCCATCGCCGCGGCCCGGCCGGAGCCGACCGGCTGCTCCCCGGACACCTCCGGGGCACGCCGCTGACCGGGAACGCCTGGCTCGCGGGCATCGTCCTCGTCCAGGCCAGCGCTCTCACCCCGGCCGGCGTCCCCATCCCGGCTGGCACGCTCATCTCGTCCGGGGTTGGCGAATCGGGCGGGCCGATCACGGCGGGACGGATCGTTGCGGGACGGCAGTTGGCCGCCAAGGGTGTGCCAGGGGGTCAGCGCCTGCGGGTCGAGCAGACCGGTGACCTCGGCGACCGCTGGTGGTCCGGCTGGTGCGTCGTCGGGGCCGGTGTCGCCACCGGACCTGCCGCGACGGGCCGTGTCCCGGGCGGAGGGGGTGCGGCGGGCGGATCGTCCGCGACGGGCCGTGCCGGTTCGCCAGCCGGCCGGCGAACCGGTGACGCCGGGGGCGACCGGCGCCGGCGGGGTGGGAGGCATCCCCACACCTGTCGACCCCGGCACCTGGCCCGGCTGGACCCGTCCACGAGCGACACCGGAATGGTGGGCATCGCCTTCCGGCGCGGTGAATCCGCCGGGACCCCAGGCCCGCAGCCGACGGGCGGCCCGTCCGGGGGGACGCCCCCCCTCACGGCGCTCATGGGACGGGTCCATGCTGACCGCTGATCGTGGCAGGGGCAGGCCGGCCAGCGTCTGACTGTCGTGGAAGTCGATGTCGCGCAGACTGTCGCCCTGCGACGAACCCGAGAACCCCACATAGCCGGATGAACCAGACGGGGTGCGGGCCGCGGCGGCGAGCAGTTCGGCCGGGTCGACCGAGGGGATGTCCCAGGCGTCGTCGAGCAGACGTCGGGTGGCGGCGGCGGGATCATCGGAGCGGCCGATCAGGTCACGCAGCAGCGCGGCAGCGGTCGGACGGGCCGACGGGTCCTTGGCCAGCGCCGAACGTACGACGCGGCGCAGCCGCCCAGGGACGTTGCCGGTGTCGGCCTCGCTGTGCACCACCCGGTAGAGCAGGGCGTCGGCCCGTCCGGTGCCAAAGGGCGGCCGACCGGTGGCCGCGTACAGCACGGTGAGTCCCCAGGCGAACACGTCCGCGGCCGGGCCGACCTCACCGTGCCCGGTGACCTGTTCGGGGGCCATGTAGCCCGGACTGCCGAGCAGGACGCCCGTGCGGGTGGCGGCGGTGGCGTCGACGGCGGCGGCGATCCCGAAGTCGATCACCTTGGGTCCGTCGCCGCTGAGGATGACGTTGCCGGGTTTGAGGTCACGGTGGACGATGCCGGCGCCGTGGATGGCGGTGAGCGCCTCGGCCAGGCCCGCGGCGAGCGCGACGACGACAGGAGTCGTCATCGCACCCCTGGTCGCGATCGCCTCGGCGAGACTCTGACCGCCGATGAGTTCGGTGGCCATCCAGGGGTCGTCGGCGTCGGGGTCGGCGTCGACGAGCCGGGCGGTACAGGCGCCGCCGACCGCGCGGGCGGCCTCGATCTCGCGGCGGAACCGGGCGCGGAACTCCGGGTCGGCGGCGAAGTCCGATCGGATGACCTTGATCGCCACCGCCTGCCCGGTGCTGTCATCGGACCCGAGGTACACCACGCCCATGCCGCCGGACCCCAGCCGCGCCTTCAGCGCGAACCGGGCGATCTGCTGGGGGTCTCCCGCGCGCAGTGGCCTCGGCGGCACGTCGACCTCCTCATGTCGTCGGTGTCCACGGCCTGTCCGGCGGTGGCTCCAACCTTCTGCAACTCCAGCTATGCCCGATATGCACGATGTGCCCGTTATTACCGGCAGGGCAACCTGTGGCGGGCCGATCGGCCCCCGGGTCGATCCACCTCGCCGGACTCCGCACTCACCGTGGCGCCGCAACCTGTGGTCCGGTTGTGAACCTGACCTGCGCAGCCCGTGAATCCCGGGCGTCCGCTGGGCCCTGCGCGGGCCATCGGCCCGGAGCCTGCGGCCGGATCGGGCGAGCCCGAACGGGCTACCCGGTCCGGGAGGGGCGACCCGTCACACCGGGCAGCCCCACACGGATGGTCTCGCGGGCCGCCCTCGGGACTTTCGGTACCGGCGCACGTACCGCGAAGGGCCGCGGACGGCCCCATCGGACGGATCGGTTCGCTGCGGTGTCACAAATGGGACTGTACCGATGGAACCGCAGCTACCCGGCCATTCGGCTCCCGACAGACACACCTATCGGTTACCCCAACCGGCCAGCGCTCGACATGATCTGGGGGCCGTTCTGCACAAACGCATCGAAGAGGTGGCGGAAATAGCAGCGGCGGCGCCCGTCGGACGCCGCCGCTGAAGTGCCCTGTGCGCTCAGTTCAGATGCGGGTTCCGTCGGCTACGAACCAGAATGAACCGCTCCACGAGTTCGCCCCCGGCATCATCCGCCGCGGCCGCCCGCGGCACCAGAACCGCTGCCGCCCGGGCGTTTTCCCGGGCCGCGGCAGCTCCCACGGACACTGCCGCGGACGCTGCCGCCGCCGGTGCGACTGCCCTGGCAGGCGCACTCAGCACCGTCCTTGTGACCTGCCCCTCGACGGTGACGCAGGACGCGCCCGAATGGATGACGACGTGCCGTACCGGGCTTCGACCCAGTCGGCGAATGGCGCGTGTTTCCGCCATGAAACCCCTCCCAGATCAGGATGCCAATTAAGGCCAACATGACCACTCCAGAACGACAGGAGCCCAACCGGATTTCTTTGCCACGAATCGGTCGGACGCGCCTGCCACGCAGACCCCCGGACACCGCTGGACCGCCAGGGCGATATTCGCCCGGCCACGGCGCTCGTCCCGATGATTCCGGGGATCACCAACATTACGACCAGCTATAGCCGCACCCCGCAGGACTACCCACCCACCCCACCCATCCGCCCCTTACCCCACCCATCCGCCCCGTCCCCGTCCGTCCCCGACCCCGTCCGTCCCCGACCGCGTCCGTCCGGTCTCCCGCGCCGCCCGTTCCCGCGCTCCGTGCGTCGACTCGTTCCGCCCCTGCCCGGGGTCAGGCCGGCGCGACGCAATCGCGATCCCTGGTCCGCCATCGGGGGTCCGCGCGGCCCGAGGCTTGTCCCGGCGACCCCATCGCCGAGGAACCTGCGCTCAGCCGATCCCGCCGAGACATGGAGAACAATCGATCATCGTGGTGCCGGACTGGTAGGCCGGCGGCACCCAGGTCGGCTCGGATCGCGAACGAGACCGCGACGTGCCGAGGACTGTTCGAGGATGTCACCCCCCACACACCGAACAACCCTCGGCACGCGACCGAACAACCCTCGGCACGCGACCACGAACCGCGAAGAACCACGAACCGAGGAGAACCCTCAACCGAGGGGAACCGTGAACCGGGGGAACCGCCAGCCGAGGGGAACCTCGAGCCGAGGGTGGCGCGGGGTCAGCCGCGGGCGGCGCGGCGCAGCTGGCGCAGTTCGCGGCGCAGCCGGATCTGCGGGATCACTCCGACCAGCAGACCGACGATCAGCCCACCACCGGCGGACGCGGCGAGCGCCCCGGCCACCGACATCTGCCGGGTGGTTCCGAACAGCCAGATGCTGACCTGGGCGTCGTTCTTGACCACGAAGATGACGACGAGGATGGCGATGACCGCGACCAGAACGGTGATCGCGTAGGTGGTGTACCCGATCCCCCGCCGCGCCGGTCGCCCCCCGGCCGGACCACCGGGAACAGGACCACCAGGAACGGGACCACCGGGAACAGGACCACCGGGGAACGCGCCCGTGCCGGCGGCCGGACCACCCTGCGGGCCCGCCGGATACGCCGAGGGCGTGGGTGACGGCCCTGGGACCTGCCCGGAGGCCGGTGAGCCGGCGGCTCCGGTGCCGACGCCGGTGGGTGGCGCGGACTGCGATGGACGGGTGGGGTCGATCCGCTTGCCCGGCTGCTCAGGTCCCGCCATCGTCCCGCCCCATCGTGTACGTCGCCCATGGTCACCTGTCGGCGCGCGCCCCGAGCCGTCCAGGTTCCATCCCCTGGCTGGAAGTCTAGGCCGCGGGGTGCCCTATGCTGAAGGAAGCGGATGAGGTGGCCGGACGGCCGCGTCGGTGTCGGGCCTGTCCCGGTGCCGCCGAGGAAAGTCCGGGCTCCGCAGGGCAGGGCGGTGGGTAACACCCACCCGGGGTAACCCGCGGGACAGTGCCACAGAGAACAGACCGCCGGTGTCGCATGCGGCGCCGGTAAGGGTGAAACGGTGCGGTAAGAGCGCACCAGCGCCCAGGGTGACCTGGGCGGCTCGGTAAACCCCGCCCGGAGCAAGGTCAATAAGGTTCGCGGCCGGTATCGGCCGCGGGCCGCGCAGGCGTCTGAGGGCTGCCCGCCCGAGCCTGCGGGTAGACCGCTTGAGGCCGCCGGCAACGGCGGCCCTAGAGAGATGGCCGTCACCGGGGGCGCCGTAAGGCTCCCCCGGCCACAGAACCCGGCTTACAGGCCACCTCATCCGCCCCACGCCCGCCGACCTGCGGCGATTTCCCGCGCGGTCGACGTTCCCCATGCCGGCCAAAGAAGCCAGAGCCCGCACCTGTAAGCCGTCGGTTGAACATGTTCAACCGACGGCTTACAGTACGAGAATCCGGTCGACCAGAGGAGCTCGGCATGACCGTCAGGGGCATGGATGGCCACGACGCCGTCAGCGGGTCGGGCACAGCGGGTAGCGATGCGGCCGGCCGGCGCACTGCCGATGATCCGGTTACCGCCGCTGGCGGCGCTGGCGGCGGCGCGACCCGGGCACTGATCCTGGACGTGGCCCTGGCATCGTTTCGGGAGCGCGGATATGACCGCACGACGATGCGCGGGATCGCCCAGTCGGCCCACGTCTCGCTGGGAAACGCCTACTATTATTTCGATTCGAAGGAAGTTCTTGTCCAGGAGTTCTACGCCACCATCCAGGACGGGCATCGACGGCGGGCTGCCGAGGCATTACAGCATGCTGCGTTCGCCGACCGGCTCCGCGGAGTGCTCCACGCCGGTATCGACGAGATGGCGCCCTACCACGCCTTCGCCGGATCTTTCATCAAGACGGCGATCTTGCCATCGTCGCCAGCCAGTCCTTTCAGTGGGGAATCCACCGCTGCTCGCGAGGCCGCCATCGGCCTTTTCCGGGAGGTGGTCGAGGGCGCTGCCGGAGGAATCAGCGAAGCGCTGGCCCGGGATCTGCCGGAGCTACTCTGGCTCACCTATCTCGGTATCACGCTGTTCTGGGTCGGTGACCGCTCACCCGACCAGATACGCACCCGCCGGCTGGTTGACACGACCACCCGACTGATCAGCCGACTCCTGCCGTTGAGTCGGCTTCCGGGGCTTCGCTCGGTGACCGCCGATATCCACGCTCTGCTGGTCGAGATGCGGCAGCCCATGCCCCAGGCAACACAGGCGACACAGCGTCGCGGAAGCCGGGCACGATGAAGATCGTCATTCCCGGTGGCACCGGACATCTCGGTCTTCTCCTCGCGCACGCGCTGGACCGCGCCGGGAACGAGGTGGTCGTCCTGAGCCGACGGGAGAACACCCGTATACCCGGCGCGCGGGTGGTCTGGTGGGACGGCCGCGACACAGGAACGTGGCTGGCGGAGATCGACGGTGCCGACGCTGTGCTCAATCTGGCCGGGCGAAGCGTGAACTGCCGTTACTCCAAACGTCATCTGCGGGAGATGCTGGATTCGCGGGTGGATTCGGCCACGGTCGTGGGCGCGGCGATCGCCCAGGCGGCCCGCCCGCCGTCGGTCTGGCTCCAGATGAGTACGGCCACGATCTACGCGCACAGTGTCGACCGGGCCAACGACGAGGCGACCGGCGTTCTCGGAGGTTCGGAGGACGGCGTCCCCGCCTACTGGGCCTACAGCGTGAGGATCGCACGGGACTGGGAACGCGCGCAGGCCGATGCGCAGGCCCCGAGCACACGGAAGGTCGCACTGCGAACGAGCATCGTGATGGCTTCCGGCGCGGGCGGTGCCTTCGAGATGATGATGCGCCTGACCCGGTGCGGTCTCGGCGGGCCGATCGCCGGGGGGCGGCAGTACATGTCCTGGATTCACGGCGTCGACCTGGTGCGGGCGATCGAGTTTCTGCTGCACCGCGGTGATGTGGACGGCCCGGTGAATCTCGCGTCACCGAACCCGCTGCCGTACCGGGAGTTCATGGCGGCGCTACGCCGGGCAGCCGGCGTCCGGGCCGGCCTGCCCGCCACCGCCTGGATGGCCGAAATCGGCGCGTTTGCCCTGCGCACCGACACCGAGTTGCTCCTCAAGAGCCGCCGGGTGGTTCCCGGGCGACTGCTGGACGCGGGCTTCACCTTCGACTTTCCCGACTGGCCGGAGGCAGCTCGCGATCTTGTCGCCCGGCGCCGGAGCCACGACTGACGCCACGGGCCTCGTCGGTGGAAGTTTGACATCCTCCCCGGCCTGAAGACCGGGGATTCCTACCCTCGCGGGCAGGTTTTCCTGTTTCACCAACAGACGCCTCCCCACTCTAAGAGCGGGGTGGTCTCACTCCGTCTCCGCAGGCGATCACGGCGAGCCCCGCCGCGAGAACATTCCGTGCCGCGTTCAC